>JAQWKM010000072.1 GCA_029247845.1 Paracoccaceae bacterium
GACAAAGCGAACGCGCTGCTGTCAATCTAGTGTCCAGGCTAATCGACGATTTAGACATCGACGCGGACACACATTCCAACGGAGAAACTCAACTCACACACCGAGCCAATAACGCCTCGCGGCTAAAGAAAGAAATAGCAAGTATCAAAGAGAGCTACGGCGTGTCTGCCACCTATCACCCGAAAGAAGAATTAATCCAACTTGGGCTTGGTGGACGGTTTCACAGAGGTCTGACAATCCCTATCAGATTTAGTCTGAACCCTCGTACTTATGCAGCAGGACTTTCAAGAAATGCCATCAGCGGCGGGACGAAAGTCTATGGAAATACTGCAGTTGAGAAAATTTCAAAGTCCAACAGAGGGTTTAACCTGCGCACACAAAATGCAGAGATTACCGCAGACCGCATTATCCTGGCAACAAATGACTATTCCAGCGAAGATATTCCAAGCTGGATACGCGCGCGCTTTATGTCCGTGCAGTCCTCGATTAACGTAACGCGACGCTTAAGCGATCAAGACCTGATAAATCAAGGCTGGGCTAGTGATCAAATGACATTTGATACGCGCCAGCTTTTGCATTATTTTCGTCTTCTAACCAATAACCGCTTCTTATTCGGAATGCGCGGTGGATTATTCTCCACACGCAAAGAGAACCGCTATATCGAACAGCTGATCAGGCGCAATTTTAACAAAGTGTTTGCGGTATGGAAATGGCATTGCTATGGGTACTTATTCTGTTGCTTTGCTGAGCGAATTAGCGATGGGGCAGACACCGTCAGGCCCAGATTCTTCAGCTATGCATCAGGTTCCCCAAAGATTTCCTTTCAGGCGTTATCGCCGACAAATTTTGCGCCCAATATATCAGTGGAAGGCTTGGCAGAATCGCTAATGCAGCGAAGGTTTGAGCGCATTTGCTTTGGATCGCTCAATACCTAGCTGGGCTTCACGCCAGATGATGATGACACCGGCACAAATCACAATACTTACACCGATGAGCATTTGGCTGCTAACGACTTCAGAAAATATAAAATAGCCGATTAGAAGTGCGAAGATAATCGAGGCGTATTCGAACGGCGCAACCACAGAAGCTGGCGCATAATAGTAAGAAAGTGTTAGGCATATCTGTCCAAGACCTCCCATCACCCCGGAAGCTATCAACAAAAAGACTTGTAATGAATTTAAGCTCACCCAACCAAACGGCAGCGTGAGCAGCGACAGACATGTCGACGTTAAAGCAAAGTAAAACGCAATTGCTGCAGGGTGTTCATTTTGGACAAGGCGTCGAATTTGAATCTGGGCAAATGCATTAAAGACGGCAGCAGTCAAGACTAGGCAGGCCCCTATGGCAACTCTTTTGTCGGCCGAAACATCGTTAAAGACCGTGAGCCGCGGCTCTACAATGACCAGAACCCCTAACAGGCCTAGCACAACGGCAGAGATCCGGAAAATACGTAACCTCTCCCCGAGTATAAGGGCGGCAAACACCACAGTAAGTAACGGCGCGGCATAACCGATCGCAGTCACTTCTGGCAGCGGTAGATACCCAAGCGCAGCAAAATTCAAACTTAGAGCAGCAGTACCAAAAATACTTCGCAGAAATGGCCAGTACGGGATTTCACCTGCAGCCCGATACTAAGCTCAGACCGTATCACCATCCAGCCAATGATCATAGGCAATGCAAATGCCGACCTATAAAATACGGCTTGACCCGCCGGCACGCTCTCCGATATTGCTTTGATCATTGCAAACATCAGGACAAAGCACATGACAGCACAAAGTCTGAATAGAATGCCTCGTGTTGGTTCCATTAGGTGATCTCGGACCGCGATCGCACAGTTGGGATTCCATGCGCCTTTATGCAGATGAAGGCAAGACCCAATCCGGCCGGATAAAGTGGCAGGTATAGCCGTGAGGAATACGCTCAATATAGTTTTGATGCTCTGGTTCTGCTTCCCAAAAATCGCTCACCTCTGCGACTTCAGTAACCACTTTATCTGGCCACAATTCACTGGCATTGACGTCCTTTATCGTACGCTGGGCCTCTGCCCGTTGGGCCTCATCAACATAGTAAATCGCAGAACGGTAAGAGACACCGCGATCATTGCCTTGGCGATTCAGAGTGGTTGGATCATGAATTTGAAAGAAAAACTCCAGCAATCTGCGAAAGCTCATTTTTGCCGGATCAAAAATAACCTCAATGCCTTCAGCATGCGTTCCATGATGCCGGTAAGTCGCATTGGGAACGTCCCCCCCAGTATAACCAACTCGCGTTGAAATTACCCCAGGCATCTTACGGATAAGATCCTCCATTCCCCAAAAGCAGCCACCTGCCAAAACAGCTCGTTCGCTCATATCAATATCTCCACTTGACCAATATAATCACCATAACCCTCAACCTGCATGTCATCCAGATGTACAAACCGAAGCGACGCCGAATTGATGCAATATCTCAGACCGCCCCTATCGGCCGGACCGTCTGTAAATACGTGACCTAAATGACTGTCCCCGTGATGGCTACGCACTTCGATGCGCATCATTCCAAGGGTATTATCCCTTATTTCGATGACATTTGTTGTTTCAATTGGCTTGGTAAAGCTTGGCCAACCACAGCCACTCTCATATTTGTCAGAGGAGGCAAACAAGGGCTCACCCGACACTATATCTACATAAACTCCGGGCTCTTTGTTGAACAAAAGCTTACCGGAGCCAGGGCGCTCAGTCCCACTTTGCTGGGTTACCCAATGTTCCTCTTCGCTCAGCGAAGAGACAACATCTGCGTTTCGGTGATACTTAGCCATAAATTTTATCCTTCACTCCTCAAATTAATAAATGGTACAAATATAGCAAAGTTAAAGAGGGTCATTACTTTTTAATCAAGTCCAACGAATTGCTGGCGGCTGTATCCCTGCAAAAATAAGAGAGCTGTCAGATCTCCAAAATTAATACGAACATCACATTCGGCTGCAACGCTTGGCTTGGCATGTAGTGCAACACCCGTTCCAGCGCGCCCTAACATTCCAAGATCATTGGCCCCATCACCAACGGCGATAACATCAGAGGCTTTGATTTCAAGGCGCGAAGCAATTGTTTCCAGTGCATCAACTTTTGCCTGACGTCCCAAAATAGGTCGTCCCACTTTTCCAGTTAAGAGGCCCTCTTCAATAAGCAGTGTGTTGGCGTGATGTTCATCAAAACCCAAACTATCTGCCACTTTTTCGGTAAATACGGTAAATCCACCAGAGACCAAAGCTGTATATGCGCCGTTTGACTTCATCGTTGCAAGCAACACCGCACCTCCAGGCATGAATGTTATGCGCTCACTCAAGACACGTTCAACGATACTTGTAGATTGCCCTTTGAACCCAGACACACGCTCTAAAAGGGCCTCTTCAAAATCAAGCTCTCCGTCCATAGCCCGCGTCGTGATCACTTTTACATGCTCTCCGATGCCAGCTTCATCCGCCAATTCATCAATGCACTCCTGCTGGATCATTGTGCTGTCCATATCGGCAAGAAGCATTTTTTTGCAACGGTTTTGACTTGGCTGAACAATTAAATCTACCTGCATTGCCTGCAGATCCTGCCATACTTTCCAGCGATTGTCCGGGACCTGACCAAGCGCAAATTCTGCAGCCTCATCTATGCCAAGCCAATCAGCAGCCCCACCGCCCCAAGCGTTGCGAAGACTGTCTACAAGACCTGCATCAAGCATTCCCGGTTGCGAAATCAAAGAAGCTACAAACATAGGTCTCCCTTAGCAACTAATCCCACAATTAGCCGATAGGCCTCATGTTTAAAATCAGTTTCTCACCCGAAGGGAAATAACGTTTGTAATTTGACAATGAGTAAGCGTCTTTTGCCGCAATAATACTCGAATATCACATGGGTAAATGCTTACAGGATGGTCTAGCATCTGTACCGCCAACAGACCCATCAAAGACCTAAAGCCAAAAGATGCGCAAAAGCTTAATGATCTACACCCTCATTTTGACATAGCCGCAGCGTTGCCACACTGGGCATCATGTCATTTTTTAAAAAGGAAAAATTCCTAACTATAAATAATCCCCAATAAACCTCATTGGCAATGCTAATTCTCTGCAAGCTCTTCGAAAATGGTATTTATGCACTTGAGGCCCTTAGATCAAACCTATAACCATTTATGTGGGACACCCCTCCCCAACGAGGGGCATATATCTGTGAGGATACCAATTATGAGTATTATAAAACCGGCATCGCGGCCAGATAACCCGCGTTTTTCTTCTGGGCCTTGCGCCAAAAACCCGTCCTTTGACCTTATGCTTTTAAAAGACGCCTCCTTGGGCAGGTCACATCGCGCTGCAATTGGCAAAGCCAAACTTAATGCGGCAATAGAGGGCACGCGCGAGATTTTAAAAATCCCGAACGATTATAAAATCGCAATTGTACCAGCTTCGAACACAGGTGCTATAGAAATGGCAATGTGGTCGCTATTAGGCGCACGCAAGGCAACGATGGTTGCATGGGAAAGCTTCGGCGCAGGATGGGTAACAGATGTGGTCAATCAACTTAAGATCGACGCTGATGTGCGCACAGCTGAGTATGGTCAGATCGTCGATATGCACAATATTGACTATGACACTGACGTTGTTTTCACTTGGAACGGGACCACTTCCGGCGTGCGTATGCCAAATGGCAACGCAATTCCATCCAATCGCAAAGGTCTGACAATTTGCGATGCAACATCGGCTGCTTTTGCCATGGTTCTACCTTGGGACAAGCTGGATGCTACAACCTTTAGCTGGCAGAAAGTGCTAGGAGGCGAAGCTGCTCACGGCATGCTGATCTTGAGCCCGCGCGCCGTTAAACGGCTGGAAAGCTATACGCCTGCCTGGCCGCTGCCAAAAATCTTCCGACTGACTAAAGGTGGAAAGCTTATCGAAGGCATTTTCGAAGGCGCAACCATCAACACACCGTCGATGCTCGCCGTCGAGGACTATCTTGTCGCGTTGGAGTGGGCCCGTTCTGTGGGCGGCCTTGACGGGCTTATCAAACGCGCCGACGCAAATACCGCAGCGATTAATGACTTTGTCACACATCACAGTTGGATCGATTTTCTAGCGCAGGATCCGAAACTTCGCTCCAACACCTCGGTGTGTTTGAAATTCTCTGATACAAGAATTGATGATGGCGATCGCTTTGCCAAAGCGATCGCAAAGCGGCTCGAAGCTGAAAATATTGCACTTGACGTGGGTGCGTATCGCGATGCGCCGTCGGGTTTGCGTATCTGGTGCGGTGGCACAGTTCAGATATCAGATATTAAGTCTATGCTGCCCTGGTTGGAATGGGCCTTCGAAACGGAAATTGCCAAACAGTCAAGAACCGCCTGATCTTGACAACTTAATTTATCAAAGGAGCGCCATCATGGCCCCCAAAGTGCTTGTCTCTGACAAACTCTCCCTGACTGCAGTTCAAATTTTTCGTGATCGCGGAATTGAAGTGGATTTTGAACCTGATCTTGGAAAAGATAAAAATCGTCTGCGCGAAGTGATCAGCCAATATGATGGACTTGCAATTCGGTCAGCCACCAAAGTGACCAAAAAAATCTTAGACGCCGCCGATAACTTAAAAGTTGTAGGGCGCGCCGGGATCGGTGTGGATAATGTTGATCGCAATGCAGCCAGCAAAAAGGGCGTGATCGTAATGAACACACCGTTTGGCAATATGATCACAACGGCAGAGCATGCCATCGCAATGATGTTTGCAGTTTCCAGACAAATCCCTCAGGCAAGTGCATCAACGCATGCTGGTAAGTGGGAAAAATCCAAATTTATGGGCGTCGAGCTGACTGGCAAGACCCTCGGCGTGATAGGTGCCGGTAATATCGGTAGCATCGTATGTGAACGGGCCCGCGGATTAAAGATGAAAGTTGTGGTATTTGACCCTTACCTAGGTGAAGAAAAAGCTGAAAAAATGGGCGTTGAAAAGGTAGAATTGAACGTTTTGTTAGAACGCTCTGATTTCATCACTTTGCACGTCCCTCTAACGGAACAAACCCGGAATGTTCTTAGCCGAGAAAATCTCTCTAAAACAAAGAAGGGAGTGCGTATTATCAACTGCGCACGCGGCGGGCTTGTGGATGAGGCGGCACTCGCTGTGTTGCTGCAATCAGGTCAGGTGGCTGGCGCAGCCTTTGATGTATTTGCAGAGGAACCGGCAACTGAAAACGCCCTTTTTAATCTGCCTAATGTGGTCTGTACCCCACACTTGGGCGCTGCAACGACCGAAGCGCAGGAAAACGTGGCCCTACAAATCGCTGAACAGATGTCTGACTATCTTTTAACCGGGGCAGTAACAAATGCACTGAATATGCCGTCAGTCACTTCAGAAGAGGCCAAAGTGATGGGTCCATGGCTCAAGCTGTCGGGTTATTTGGGAAGCTTTATCGGACAAATGACAGATGAACCAATTAAAGCCATCAACATTCTCTATGATGGTTCAGTCGCCGAAATGAACCTCAAAGCTCTGAACTGCTCGGTAATTGCGGGAATAATGCAGAGAGCCAACCCAGACGTCAACCTTGTTAGCGCTCCCTACATCGCAAAGGAACGCGGCATCCAGATCAGCACCACCAATCAGAATAAATCCGGCGCATTTGATGGCTACGTTAAAGTGACAGTTGTGACGGCAGAGTGGGAACGCTCGGTTGCCGGAACTGTCTTCAGTGACGGAAAACCACGTTTTATCCAGATCAAAGGCATCAATATTGATGCCGAAATCGGCGCACATATGCTTTACACCACAAACGAAGATGTCCCGGGTATCATCGGAACTCTCGGCCAGACTATGGGTGAAAACGGTGTGAACATTGCAAACTTTACCTTGGGCCGTAAAGCGGCAGGCGGGGAGGCCATCGCGCTGTTATACGTCGACCAAACAGTTCATAGGGATGTGCTAAAAAAACTAGACGATACGGGTGTGTTTAAACAAATCAAAGCACTAGCCTTCGATGTAAGCTAATTGATCGTAACGGTTTCAGCGTTTGGGACGGAAGATAGCCTATTAACATGCAAAGGGGATCTCTTGAAAACGGCCACCTGCCTTCACCGATGATCTAGTAACCATAGGACGACCTAATCTGGTGCGGCGCTTTACTTATTCCTGTTGTCATTGAAGGCCGGCATATACACCCTCTTTATACCTATAGATAACCTGCGGTCTTGCATCCTGAAGAGCTTTCAAGGTAATAGAACGCTCATGTTTATAGTTGCTGCTCTCTATCATTTTACACGTTTTGATGATCCAGACGCAATGCAGAGTCCCTTGCAGGCCAAATGCGAAGCGCTTGGCATCCACGGCTCTCTGCTGATTGCCAAAGAGGGTATAAACGGCACAATATCCGGATCGCGCAATGGTGTTGATGCTATCCTCGCGCATTTGCGTCAACTGCCCGGATGCAGTGATCTTGAGCATAAGGAAAGCAGCGCGAGCCTGCCCCCGTTTCCACGTATGAAAGTGAAGCTCAAGAAAGAGATCGTCACCATGGGTCAGCCCGATGTTGACCCAAAGGCACAAGTTGGACATTATGTTGAGGCAAAGGATTGGAATGAGCTGATCTCAGCCCCTGACGTGGCTGTGATTGACACGCGCAATGATTATGAAGTTGGAATAGGCACGTTTGAAGGCGCGATAGATCCTGAGACAAAATCCTTCCGCGATTTTCCAAAATGGTGGGAAGAGAACAAAGATCGGTTCCACAATAAGCGCATTGCAATGTTCTGCACTGGCGGCATTCGTTGCGAAAAATCGACTAACTATCTTCTTAGTCAGGGAATAGAAGACGTCTACCATCTCAAAGGTGGTATTTTAAAATACCTCGAAGATATACCAGAGCCACAAAGCACATGGAACGGTGACTGTTTTGTCTTTGATGCACGCGTGTCTGTTGGTCACGGCTTAAAAGAAGGGAACCACCAGCTTTGCTATGCCTGTCGCCGTCCAATCCTTCCAGCAGATCGGGACCGACCTGAATACGAACACGGTGTTGCCTGTCATCAATGTTACCATGAGACAACGCAAGATGACAAAAACCGGTTTCACGAACGCCAGAAACAAATCCTATTGTCGCGCCAACGCGGTGAGCAACATATGTTCGGCTATGACGGAAGTTAAGCGCGCAGCTAAATTTACTTATGTGGCAAAGTGAGACTTCCGTAGTCATTCAGCGGCCAAAAAGAGGTTATTAGCAATTTCAGACAGGTGGCCATCGGGGTCTGCGCAACAGTCAGAATGGCAGATTCAAAACACATCTTCTAGCTTTTTAAGATCCTTAGATTCAGTATCAGTCGCAGCAGCATCTACCCAATCAACTTCCTCGATCGTTTAAAAGTTTATTGCCCGCTTCCAAGCTTAAATACAGGCCACCCTGTCACAGTTAGAACAGTGTACCGTCGCACATTCTTATATGCAGAAGAAAAGTACGGGTGGTCCAATTTATTCCTCAAAGAAAGTAATTTTTTGTTCCCAGAAGTCAATCAAGCACGTTGATTTCGTCTTTTGCAACTTGGCACCACCCTGTGGAAGGGGACATTAGTGATAAATATATATACCAAACAGAAACAATGCCCGCAGCAAATGGCGTAATTCATAGAACGTTCAATAAATAAAAAGCAGGCGGAATACGGTGTATTATTATGCTGTAATTCGCGGCCGCCCAGTTACCGTGACAGTTATAGTGGCTCCCAGAAACATCTCACTGGCCTCAATATTGGCTTTCCGGATGTCATTATGGACGGTGACCTGTAAATCCTCTGCACCGGATTGTTTTGCTTCAGAAACAGCTTGTTCGCGCAATAAGTGTTCAAGGCGCTGAAATGCCACCATTTCTTGGGTAAAGTCCTCTGGACCGTTGTCAAGATGTAACCGAAAAACTCCGTCACTTGGTGCTGTCACAGTCCCGCTTGCCCGCATGGTGATCCGGCCGACAACAGCGCCGATCGCATTGGCAACACCTGCGTGTTCGGGCAGGATCATCTGACAGTTTAGCTGGTCCCCAACTGCCGGATAATACCGACTAGCAGACGCACCAAGACCGACAACCGGAACATTTAACCCTGTTTCAATCCTCACTAACCCTTTATGACCTGTCAGCCCCTGTTGCATCAAAGGATGAGCGGCGAGGGTCACTGGAGCATTGGCAAAATCTTTGTCCTCTTCAGCGAATGCGGCCTCCAGCAAAGCTGTGGAGGTTTGATGTGTCAGCTGATCTACAATCATTTGAGCCATATTCTTTGTATCTTTGCCAAGAAGCACTCCAGCCCCATTTCTTCTGCGGCCAAACAATTGCACCGCTTTCGCGGCGGCATCACTATCCCAGATATTGGTATAGCCCATTACATGACTGGCATCCGATGGAGTTAGGGCAGATATTTGTACCAACCCCCGACCAACAAGCCTAATCAAAGCCTGCGCTTCGAGCCGAGATTTTATAACGGTATTCATCGGTTGAATATTTAAGCTCAACTTTGCAAAAAGAGCTGCATCCCGCTCTGTGAGGCCACCTTCATTGTCGACTGGCATTTTGCGTACAAATCGTCCGTCATATTCACCTGGCAGTGTAGTTTTGAGCTGCGCATCAAGTGCGGCATGAACTACTTTGCCGTCTTCCATCGCCACCAAGCTGACTGGAAGAACACGCTTTGGGCCGAGAGTTACACCGCCAGCCAATCCTTCTGACAGAAAATGCACTTCGCTATCACCACCAAGGCCCGTTGTACGCATTGCTACGGCTTCGACCATTGTGCGATAGGGCCCAACCTGCGCTCCTTGCGGATCGATCATCGGACGACCATCACGCAAAAGAGCAATATCAGTCGTGGTGCCCCCAATGTCGGAAACCAAAGCGTTCTCGGCCCTAGTCATCCACTGCGCCCCCACAATCGAAGCGGCTGGTCCGCTTAGAATCGTCTCTATGGGTTTTTCCTTCGCCTGCTCTTCAGAAATCAACGCACCATCCCCACGCACCACCATAAGAGGTGCTTCAATACCCAAATTGCGCAGCGTATCCCCAGCCCGCCCAATTAAGCGGTCTATCATTCCAATAAGTCTGGCATTCAATACTGCGGTCAGAGCACGTTTGGGCCCGTTCAGCTTTGCAGAAAGCTGATGAGAGGCACTCACAGGTCTTGAAGTCTGCGCACGGATAAGATCTGCAGCGCGTTTTTCATGGGCTGGATTACGCGTCGCAAACTGGCTGGCCACAGCATAAGCCGAGACACCTTTAAGCCCAGACAACCAATTGTCTAACTTTGCGTCATCAAAAGGGGCAACTTCGGATCCAGCATGTGAATGCCCCCCCGCCATCTCAAGAATGGGATCCCCGCGCAGAGCATCGCCAAGACCGTGATATTCAAGATCACCTGAGGGAAACCCAATATAGACGAGGCCAACTCGCTCACCCTGCCCTTCGACCAAGGCATTGGTGGCCAGTGTGGTCGACAAAGCTGCCATCGCAATATCGAAGGGCGCAATACAAGATTGGGACAGCACATCCTGAACGGCCGCACCAATCCCAATAGCTAAATCATGGCGCGTAGTCAGTGACTTGGCGCTTGCAATCACATGCTTCTCGTCCCGCAGGATGACTGCGTCAGTATACGTACCACCTGTATCAATACCTAAAACAAGGGTCATTTATGCCTCGCATTTTTCTTAGCCTTATCGGTGGGTCAACAAAGAAATACTTGCAAGCCCATTTGCGGCAAATCGGATGACGTTTTGCAGCTAAATTCGGGCTTTTAGCTTTGCAACAGCCCATCTAGCCGCCTCAGCAACAACGGGATCAGGATCGCCAAAGAGGTTTTGTGCCGATTTATTCAAGGCGCTTTGACCAGAATTTCCAATAGCGTACAGTACATTACGTACAAACTGATCCCGGCCAATGCGTTTGATTGGACTACCCGAAAATTTTTTACGGAAATTTGCATCGGTAAGTGCAGCAAGATCCGCAAGACGAGGTGCCATGAGATCATCGCGGGCATGATAGCGCACTTCTCGCGCGTCTTGAGCAAATTTATTCCATGGACAGGCCGCCAGACAATCATCACAGCCGTAAATCCGATTGCCCAGTTTTTCGCGTAGCTCTCGGTCCACAGGGCCTTTGTGTTCAATCGTCAGATAAGAAATACAGCGGCGCGCATCAAGCTGATACGGTGCTGGAAATGCATCTGTCGGGCAGGCCGTCAAACATTTCGTGCAACTGCCACAATGATCCTCTTCTGAAGAGTCTACTGGCAATTCCAAGGTCGTAAAAATAGATCCAATAAAAAACCAATTGCCAAGCTTGCGGCTCACCAGATTTGTATGCTTGCCCTGCCAGCCCAATCCCGCAGCATGGCCCAGCGGTTTTTCAGGGACGGGTGCAGTATCGACATAGACTTTTACTTCACCACCCGCCTCGGCAATCAACCACCTTGCTATTGCTTTGAGACGTTTTTTGACGATATCATGGTAATCTTTGTTACGCGCATAAACAGAGATTGCCGCTTTGTCCTGTTGGCCAAGGATAGACATGGGATCGTCATGGGGTGCATAACTCTGAGCAAGCATGATCACAGATCGCGCCACGGGCCAAAGCAATGAGGGATCGCTACGCCAATGAATGCGTTCGGCCAGCCAGTTCATCTGACCATGATAACCTTTTTCTAGAAATTGATTAAGATTATCTGAAACTTGCGGTACATCCCAAGGACGACAAATGCGTATATCATCAAATCCTTCGCTCTGCGATTTTTTCTGCAGACGCAATTTGAGGTCATCAAATACGCTTAGCTCAGGCATCAGAAATCTAGATCATTGTAATGTCTGGGTGGGGGGAAGCCCGGAACTTGATCCGCAAGAATATTTCGAAATGCAGGCCGCGATTTAATCTTGGCATACCAGTCTTTCACAGCCGCTGACCGGTTCCAGTCGACATCAGAGATATAATCAAGGCAGGACAAATGTGCAGCAGCGGAGAAATCAGCAAAAGTCATCACATCACCAGCCAGCCAACGCCTTCGTTCCAAAAGCCAAGCCATATAATCAAGGTGATATTTTATTCGTTTGGCACCTTGCTTGACGTTCTTGCTGTCAGGAAAGCCTTCGCCAGAAATCTTTTTAATGACGCGTTCGTTCAAGAGTTTTTTGGTGACTTCGTTGTAAAACTTATCGTCGAACCAATTAACCAAACGGCGAACTTCATATTTTTCAGCTGTATCTTTGGGCATCAATTCTGGCGCTGGGTACAAGTCTTCCAAATACTCACAAATAGCCGTGCTCTCCGTATAGTTTTTTCCATCCAACCTAAGAATAGGAACCATGCCAGCGGGGTTTCGTCGTAGGAAATCTGCCGACTGCTCCCAGTATCTCTCTTCGACAAGTTCCACTTCAATTCTCTTTTCAGCAAGGCTTAAGCGCACTTTACGAGAAAACGGAGAAAGAGCGAAATGGTACAATCTTAGCATCTAGAGAAATCCATGGTTTTGATCTTTCCACTCAATGCCCATTTGCGACAGTGAATTCAATGCATCATTCAGTTTTGTTGGGCGTCCATGTAATTTAGTGGCTGTTTGATTGTACCCATTATTAGCAACATACCCTTTCAAACACGCAATAGCAAAGCTGCAATGTGCTAACAAAAATGGCAGGGCCCGTATCGAACTTTGGGCTGCCACCCTTTTGTAATTAAGTGCCTTTATCTTACTCTGCAGGCATACTCTCCGGCCCATTTGTCAAGGGATGGGGCAAATGCACAAGCATTTCTTTAGGACATATCTGGATAAAATTTCCAACTTCTAGATCCCAGTGGCGCAAAATCTCTGCTGCCTTTGGGCTGCCAGTTTGATCGGTATGTTGCGTGATAAGATCTTTGAGGTCTTTTTCCCAAGGTTCCATGCCAATCGGACACGTTACAATTGTTTCCAAATTCAACATAGAATGTGCAAGGCCCTTTGGATCATATAAATAAGCCATACCACCCGTCATTCCAGCCCCAAAATTTGCTCCAATAGAGCCTAACACAACAGCGACACCACCTGTCATATACTCGCACCCGTTGCTACCACAGCCCTCCACTACGACTCTGGCACCAGAGTTTCGTACACAAAACCGCTCACCAGCCCGCCCAGACGCAAACAAGAAACCATCCGTAGCACCGTAAAGTACAGTATTACCAACAATAGTATTGTCTGCGGCAACCAGCTCACTTGTCATTGCAGGGCGCACGACGATCATTCCTCCAGAGAGGCCTTTGCCCACATAATCATTAGCATCACCGGATACTTCAAGCTTTAAGCCCCGTACTGCAAAAGCACCCAAAGACTGGCCAGCACTCCCCGTTAGCTTGATCGTCAAATGATCAGACTGCAGCGAATTACGCATTCCAAAGTTACGCACAATATGGCTGGAGATTCGGGTTCCAACGGTACGGTGAGTATTCTGGATCGCGTAGCTCAATTGCATTTTCTCGCGTTCATTCAAGAAACGTGTAGCGTCGCTCACAATCTCAGCATCCAGTGTATCTGGTACTTCGTTACGCTCGCGGTCGCGATTATAAACAATCCTATCCGCCCCATCTACAGTGATCAAAAGCGGATTGAGATCCAGATCATCAAGATGATCGGCACCACGGCTTACCTGACTAAGTAGATCTGCCCGACCAATAATATCATCCAATGAACGCGCGCCTATACTGGAGAGAATTTCACGAACTTCTTGAGCATAAAAAGTGATGAGGTTGACTACTTTATCGGCATTTCCGGTAAATTTCTCGCGCAGCTCTTCGTTTTGCGTACACACACCAACTGGGCAAGTATTAGACTGGCACTGACGCACCATAATGCAGCCCATAGAGATCAAAGCCGCGGTCCCAATCCCGTATTCCTCAGCGCCCATCATAGCCGCCATAATAATATCGCGTCCCGTGCGCAAACCGCCGTCAGTCCGCAGGGTCACTCGTTCACGTAATTTATTCATGGCGAGAACTTGGTGTACTTCTGTCAAACCCATTTCCCAAGGAAGACCAGCAAATTTTATAGACGTAGCCGGTGAAGCGCCGGTGCCCCCGTTATGACCCGAAATCAAAATGACATCTGCCTTGGCTTTCGCCACTCCGGCTGCAATGGTGCCAACTCCCGAAGCTGCTACAAGTTTGACGGTCACTTTACAGCGCGGATTGATTTGCTTGAGGTCATAAATTAGCTGAGCAAGATCTTCGATTGAGTAAATATCATGATGCGGTGGTGGCGAGATCAGCGTTACACCTTTTGTCGAATGGCGCAGCCGAGCAATGAGATCTGTGACTTTCATTCCCGGCAACTGTCCGCCTTCGCCTGGCTTTGCACCCTGCGCTACTTTGATTTCCAGCTCTTCGCACTGATTTAGATATTCGGCCGTTACACCAAAGCGGCCAGATGCCACCTGTTTTATCTTGGCGGAGGGATTATCTCCATTCGGCTCTGGGTGAAAATGCGCCGGATCTTCGCCACCTTCACCGCTATCTGATTTTGCACCAATCCTGTTCATCGCAACGTTAAGCGTTTTATGCGCCTCTGGGCTCAAGGCTCCAAGCGACATGCCTGGCGTGACAAACCGTTTTCGAATGGCCGTGATGCTTTCGATCTCGTCCAAAGGAAGTGGGTTTCCAAGCGGTTTGATCGCCAGGAGATCGCGCAAATGTATCGGCGGGTTAGCCTGCATCCGTGCTGAATACTGTTTCCAGAGATCGTAGCTAGACCGGCTACAAGCTGTCTGCATCATATGCATTGTCTGCGACTCCCAAGCGTGAGATTCGCCCGATTTGCGCGATTTGTAAAATCCGCCCATAGGAAGAAAATCTGACGTCCCTAACCACGCTTTTTCATGCACGGCAACAGCTTTTCTTTGAACACCACTGACACCAATTCCAGAGATGCGGCTCATTAGGCCAGGAAAATACTCAGCACACATCGCACGGCTCAATCCAACAGCTTCAAAGTTTAATCCCCCCCTATAAGAAGAAATAACGGAAATGCCCATCTTTGACATGATTTTCAGAAGACCTTGATCGATTGCCATACGGTAGCGGTCAACCGCTTCATTCAAACTACAGGTCATCAGGTCACGTGCAATCCGGTCGGCCAAACTGTCCTCAGCGAGATAGGCGTTTACAACCGTTGCTCCAGCGCCAATGAGAACTGCAAAATAATGCGGATCGACACATTCAGCCGAACGCACATTGAGTGAAGTAAAGGTTCTAAGGCCTTTGCTAGTCAAATGCCCATGAACAGCAGACGTAGCCAAGATCATCGGCATCGCAACTTTGTCACTGTCGGAATGATGGTCTGTCAGCACAAGATGACCTGCTCCCGACCGGACCGCATCTTCGGCCTCTGAGCGAATTCTTTCAAGCCCAGCCTTCAGCGCGTTGGATCCATCGGCAGAGCAGAATGTACAGTCGATTTCCGCCAAGTCAGCGTTAAAGTTACGCGTGACCTCATCCCATTGCGCATTACCAACAAAAGGCGACTCTAAAACCAATATTTCCGTCTGCGCACTGCTTTCATCCAATACATTCTTTAGATTACCAAAGCGAGTTTTCAGGCTCATCACACGGAATTCGCGCAGGCTGTCAATTGGAGGGTTGGTCACTTGGGAAAAGTTCTGCCTGAAATAATGAGAAAGGGGCCGGTATATTTTGGACAAGACGGCACTTGGCGTATCGTCACCCATTGAGGTTAGGGACTCCTTGGCCATTTCTGCCATTGGAATGAGAATATGCTCCAGTTCCTCAACCGAATAGCCAGCGGCTATTTGTCGGCAACGCAACTCTTCGCCAGTAAAGATCGCTTTTTCTTTGACTTTGGCCAAAGACTTATCAAGCTCTGTTATCTTACTGACCCAACGCCCAAAGGGCTGTGAGTCGGCAAGTTTATTTTTGATGTCCGTATCGTGATAGAGTTTACCCTCTTGCATATCCACAGCAAGCATTTGGCCTGGACCAAGAGCACCTTTTTCGCGCACCAAAGCTTCATCGATCGGTACCATACCCGCTTCGGATCCAGCAATCAGCAGCCCGTCGTCAGTTACAACATAGCGCATCGGTCTTAAACCGTTACGATCTAGTCCGGCGCAAACCCACCGCCCATCGGTCATTGCTAGGGCCGCTGGGCCATCCCAAGGCTCCATGACCGAATTGCAATATGAATACATATCCCGCCAGCTTTGCGGTAGTCCGCTCGCTTGTTTCGACCAACTCTCTGGAACCAGCATCGTTTTGGCCATAGGGGCATCACGGCCCGCCCTGACAAGCATCTCGAAGACAGCATCCAGAGCCGCAGAATCCGATGACCCACCCGGCACGATTGGCTTAATATCTTCAGCCATTTCACCAAAAGCCGCACTTGTCATGCGAATCTCGTGACTTTTCATCCAGTTTACATTGCCTTTAAGGGTATTAATTTCGCCATTATGCGCCAACATACGGAACGGCTGCGCAAGCCACCATTGTGGAAATGTATTCGTGGAATAGCGCTGGTGATAAATCGCAAATGCACTTTCAAACCGTTCATCGCGCAAATCAGGATAAAAGACCGCAACTTGCTCGGCCAGCATCATACCTTTGTAGATGATCGATCGACAAGACAAAGACGCTATGTAAAGGCCCGAGATATCCGCGTTTGAAGCAGCTTTTTCAATCCGGCGACGGATAACATAAAGCTCACGCTCAAAGGTTTCCTCATCCACATCTTTTGAATTGCTGATCAAGATTTGTTCAATTTCGGGCCGAGTTGCGTTTGCCTTTTCACCAAGGCAATCAATCTCGACCGGGACATGCCGCCAACCGTGAATGTAATATCCCATTCGCAAAACTTCACTTTCTACAATGGTCCGACACGTTTCCTGTGCGCCGAAATCTGTGCGAGGCAAAAAGACCTGCCCAACAGCAATTAGTTCGCCCGTACGCGGCTCATGACCAGTGCGTCTGATCTGATCATAAAAGAAGGAGGCCGGTATTTGCACATGGATACCAGCACCATCACCCGTTTTCCCATCCGCGTCTACAGCGCCGCGATGCCAAATAGCTTTTAGCGCAGCAATACCGTTTTCCACCACTTTGCGACTTGGCTTACCGTCGACAGACACAATAAAGCCAACACCACAGGAAGAATGTTCATCTTCATCACGATAGAGACTATTTTCGCACATCCATACCCGCATTGCGGCTTCATTTTTAGCCCACTTATCATCAAAATTTGTCATATCTCATCTCCTCAATTAGCAGCCAAATGATCATCCAAAACACCCAGATCCACCGCCATGATTAATGTCGGTATCGTCTTATTAATAGACATCAGTTCTATCATAAATTACTACTCTTAGTATTTATCTCGCGCAGTATCTGCCACATTTGGTCTCCGGCCATATTCATCTAGTGGATTATAATTTGCATGCGCTCTTCTCAGCAGCAAACTGCGAACTCAGGTTCAGTTCTTCAAGAATAGCGTCTGCTGTGTCACGTCCATCTCGGATAGCCCAAACCACCAGTGAGGCACCGCGAACAATGTCACCCACGGCGTATACACCGTCCAATTCTGTTTTGCCGGTCTCAAAAGCGGCCTTAACCGTTCCCCAGCGCGTCACTGGGAGTTCTGGCTCATCGAACAACGTTGGTAAATTTTCGGGTTCAAAGCCAAGTGCCTTAACTACAAGGTCTGCCTCTTCGACATTTTCGCTGCCTTCAATTACTTCGGGAACCCTGCGTCCCGTTGCATCGGGCGAACCAAGACGCATTTTATATCCCAAGACACCTTGACAAGGCCCATCATGTTTGGTGACATCACCCAGTTTTGAAATATCTTTTGTAGGGACAAACGCTTTGGGTGCAGAGAGCCATTCAAATAGGACGCCCTCTTCTTCGGCGTTTTTAACTTCGCGTTGCGAGCCAGGCATATTTGCCCGATCGCGGCGGTACATGCATTTTACCGATGTTGCACCTTGGCGCACGGCAGTGCGCACGCAGTCCATGGCCGTATCACCGCCACCGATAACAATGACTTTCTTACCCTTGGCGTTCAACTCTCCGTTATCAAAAGAATCAACTTTGTCGCCAAAATTAACTTTGTTCGAGGCAGTCAGAAAATCCAGTGCCTGAACCACTCCAGCGCGTGCTGTGCCAGGCACCTCGATATCGCGGATTTTATAAACGCCCGTGGCAATAATCACTGCGTCATGGCGGGCACGCAGATCCGAAAATGAGATATCCTTGCCAACATCGCAGTTCAATTCAAGCTTGACCCCACCATCGATCAGTTGAGCATTTCGTTTATTAACAACGTCTTTTTCTAGCTTAAATCCAGGAATTCCATAAGTCATCAAGCCACCAGCGCGATCGTAGCGATCATAAACTGTTATTTGTGCGCCTGCCCTGCGCAAGCGATCTGCTGCCGCCAAGCCGCCTGGTCCAGACCCGATAATGCCAACCGATAAATCTAATTCACGGCTAGGTTGGATCGGTTTAACCCAACCCTTATCCCATGCCATATCAGTCAAATATTTCTCAACTGCACCAATTGTTACCGTCTCATGCCCAGTTTGTTCGATTACACAGTTGCCTTCGCACAATCTATCCTGAGGACAAATACGACCGCAGATTTCAGGGAACGTATTAGTCTGTTGGGATAATTGATATGCTTCTTCTAGCCGACCCTCTGCAGTCAGCATAAGCCAGTCGGGGATATTATTTTGCAAGGGACAGTGAGACTGGCAGTAGGGTACGCCACATTGGCTACACCTACTTGCCTGTTCCTGCGCTTTATCCTTTGCAAACTCAGCATATATCTCATCGAAGTCTTGGGCACGTTCAACTGCCTCGCGTTTTTTGGGCATATCACGGCCAAGCGATACAAATTTTAACATAGGCTGCTGAGGCATATTAGCTTCCTTAGTATCAAAGTTCTTTGGTATTTAGGTCAATATTTAATTTATCTTAACCATCCTAACGCTAACCAAAAAAAATAAAAGGCACCCTTTATGACCTAAATGGGAGTGCAACTCTTTAATCTAGTCATTCCAATCTAGCAAGATTAAAATATTAGGTCCGAATTGATCCTAAAATTAGCTCTTTGCTTATTAGAGTAGAGGGATGTAGAAAGGTGCCAAGGTTTATCAGAGACGCAGAATGCCAATTTTACACTTGATCATACTTGCTATTATTCAAGGCATTACTGAGTTTCTTCCAATTTCCTCAAGCGCGCATTTGATTTTATTTCCGAATCTCACTGGATCACAAGATCAGGGTCCCTTTATAGATGTAGCTGTGCACCTGGGAACACTTTGCGCAGTCGTCGCATATTTTTGGCGGGATGTCCGACGTATTTACACTGGATGCCTTGGCTTATCCAAAGGCAAAATAAAAACAAAGGACGAATGTTTAGCCTTGTGCCTTGTGATTGCTACCATTCCAGCAATCCTTGCTGGAATGGTAATCAAAATGACAGATTTTGAATTAGCTCTCAGGGATAATGTTGCTTTGATAGGAGCCGCTATGATGGGCTTTGGTGTCGTCTTATGGTGGTCTGACCGAAAAGGTCACTCAAAAAAATCAAGCTATGAATGGACTTTTAAAGAGGCGTTGATCCTCGGAATCTGGCAAGCGATTGCCCTTATTCCCGGGACATCGAGATCAGGCATAACTATCACAGGAGCCCGCTTTATGGGATACTCGCGGGAAGAAGCCGCCCGTTTATCGATGCTAATGTCTATTCCTGTCATAATCGCCGCTTCGACTTTGGCCGCAATTGATGCCACCAGCAATGCAAATTTCGCGCTATTGCGCGAAGGAGCCCTCGCAGCATGCTTTGCTGCAGCCTCGGCATTTATTGCACTTGCACTGATGATGCGCTGGCTGAGACGCGTCAGTTTTACACCATATGTTATTTATAGGATTATTTTTGGGGCTTTTTTGATCTTGTGGGCCTATAACTAATTGTAATTATGAATTACAGCAAATCTAGAACTGCCCAGATTGAAAGACAGGAGCCGCGAAATGAGTAAACTAATTTATATTCTGAATGGCCCAAATCTTAATTTGTTAGGCCAGCGCGAACCAGAAATTTATGGCTATGAAACTTTGGACGATTTAGCAAGGAAATGTGCCAAAATTGCAGGTGTGACTGGATTGTCAGTGAAATGTTTGCAGTCAAACTTTGAAGGCCAAATGGTCGACTGGGTTCATGAAGCACGCCAAGAGGCCGCAGGGATCATAATAAACCCAGGTGCTTATTCGCATACATCGATTGCAATTCACGATGCATTGAAAGCCTTTGAAGGGCATATTATCGAAGTGCATATTTCTAATATCCACCGACGGGAGAGCTTTCGCCATCATTCATATGTTTCGCTCTGCGCAGACGGCGTAATTGTGGGTCTGGGTCTGCATGGATACGAACTCGCACTGGAGTCGATGAGTAGACTTCTGGACTAGTGTCACACCACGCTACTGCTGCTTTACAAATTTGTTTCCCTGCAGTGTACTGAGGTTAGACGTGTCCAACCTGAATACAGGTGGAAGGCTATTTAATATAATTACCGCTACAAACTTTTGATGATATGGTCAATCTTTCCAGATTGACGCACAATATAATCTGAGAGATAATATATTTAGCGTGGATCAGAAGATGACCAATGCACCAGTATTCGATATCGATTTTACCGCATTTAGACAAAACCCTTATCCCATTTTAGAGGATATGCGCCGCCAAGCACCAATTGCCTATGTGCCTGCACTTGACGCTGTTCTGGTTACTAAGCGCGACGATATATTCACTTTGGAAAAGAGGATTGGGATATTCTCGTCAGACCAGCCTGAGGGCCTTATGACTCGTCTTATGGGACAAAACATGATGCGTAAAGACGGCCCAGCGCATCAACTGGAACGCAAAGCTATTTTTCCCACAGTGTCGCCAAAAACTGTTAAAAACGTCTGGCGCGCCTGTTTTCAAAGCGCCACTCGTGAGATTATTGACAGATTAAAGACGGAACGAAAGGGCGATATTGTAACTGATTTTGCAATGCCGGTATCTGCCCAAGCACTTAAGGCGATGACCGGGCTCACAAATATGACATGGCAAGAGATGGACCGTGTCAGCCAAGGAATGATTGATGGCTGTGCAAATTATGTCGGTGACGCGGGGATCGAAGCACACTGCAACGACTGCACAGAATCAATTGACTGGCACATCTCGGACCGGATTAGACAGGGGCTGCCAGACGACGATATGTCACTTTTGACTGTTCAACGGCAGGCGGGACTAACTGATGAGCAAATGCGCGCCAACATAAAACTGGCAATTTCGGGCGGTCAAAACGAGCCCCGCGATGCAATAGCGGGAATAGTTTGGGCTCTGTTGGAATATCCAGATACATTAGAAAACCTAAAAATGGGAGAGATCAGCTATTTGCAAGTGTTTGAAGAATTCACGCGCTGGATCGCACCCATCGGCATGTCACCGCGCAGGGTAACGCAAATCTATAAATACAAAAAGATTCAATTTGATCCGAACGACAAGGTTTTCTTAATGTTTAGCTCCGGCAATCGTGACGAGAGCATATTTGACGATCCAAATCAATTTAATCCATACCGGGATACATCCAAATCCATCACCTTTGGCGCAGGGCCCCATTTTTGCGCAGGAGCTTGGGCCTCAAAATCGTTGATTGTTGATGTGGCCATCCCAATGCTTATAGAGAGCTTCCCTTCTCTTAAACTAGAAGGCGAGGTCACTTTTACAGGTTGGGCATTTCGCGGTCCCCTCACTGTTCCTGTAGACTGGCGAAATTAAATCAATTGGACCTGTGCACTTTCGCTTTAACTTAAGTCAGAATTTCACTACATCAGTCATATGACCTGGAATATTCCAAACGTCCTAACAATCCTTCGCTTGCTGGCTGCGCCTGCAGTTGCAATCATGTTTCTATACTTCAATAGGTTATACGCAGATTGGTTTGCACTTATTCTCTTTATGGCAGCTGCCTTCACCGACTGGTTTGACGGATTTTTGGCGCGAATTTGGAAACAGGAAACAAGATTTGGTGCCATGCTTGACCCTATTGCTGACAAAGCCATGGTGGTCATCGCCCTTTTAATTATAGTGGGATATTCAAGCATGTCCCCGTGGCTTGTATTGCCCGCAACCATCATTGCTTTTAGAGAGGTTTTTGTCTCGGGCCTTCGGGAATTTTTGGGCGATACGGCCGAATCACTTAAAGTGACTAAACTGGCCAAGTGGAAAACATCAGCTCAGATGGTTGCTATTGCTACTCTATTTTCGCAAGGTATTTTTGAGCACCACTTTGCACTGTCTATTTCCAGCTTGGAAAATAGCAATCAAGCCCAATCGTTAATTGCGCAAACCGATGATGCAAGTCGACTTTGGTGGTCTTTTAGAGGTATGGTCTGGTCGAGTTACATAGGTATTTGGCTGCTTTGGATCGCCGCAGGTTTGACCTTGATCACAGGTTTGGATTACTTTGTGAAAGCATTGCCATATCTGCGAGATGAAAAATGATTGATGTCCTTTATTTTGCCTGGGTGCGCGAGCGTATTGGAGAGGCCAAAGAAACAGTTGAGACAGAGGCTGAAACAGTTGCGGATTTAGTTAAAGAGCTATCCGAACGCGAGACGCGTTATGAGTTAGCCTTTTCTGATCTCAGCTCCCTGCGTGTTGCTGTCGACCAAGAGTTACGAGATTTTGATGCATCTATAAAGGGTGCCCGAGAAGTGGCCTTTTTTCCTCCGATGACCGGAGGCTAAGCAATGCAAGTTCGGGTCCAAACAGAAGCTTTTGATTTTGGACAAGAGGCAAATACCTTTGCAATCGCTCAAACCGATATGGGGGCTATCGTAACGTTTTCGGGTATTGTACGCAATTTGGCAGAGACCAAGCTGTCTTACATGGATATCGAACATTATGCAGGCATGACCGAAAAAGCGATTGGCAAGATTGTAGACGAGGCGGTCAGTCGCTGGTCACTAGGCGATGTTTTAGTCATACACCGCTTCGGTCGCCTTGTGCCAGAGGATCTTATCATGATGGTGGCAACCGCATCGAAACATCGCAAGGATGCCTTTGAGGCTGCAGAATTTCTTATGGACTACCTCAAATCCCGCGCACCTTTTTGGAAAAAAGAAGTCTCCGACCAGTCGCAAGATTGGGTCGTTTCCAAAGTAGAAGACCGGAACGCGTTAAACAGGTGGTAGCCAAGCCTTACTCTTAGCCTCAAAAGTGATGCGCTTCGAAGATATTTACTTTAGCGAAAAGGACTTGTCTGAAATTTCCAGATCAGCATTACGTCTTGACCTTGCTGGAGTGACTAATAACGTTCCATAATTCCTCAGTCTCAAGCCGGGCCCTATGCAGGCCGTCCATCGCTACATTCAGCTTAGCTTTGGTTTTCATCAGTTTGCTTGTAAGTTCGCCCTCGCGTTGCTGAAGGTAGCTTCTGGCCTGATCGCGGTTTTCTTCAGGTTTGTGAAGTTCCTGCGTCATTCTCTCGAACTCGGACAGGTCCGATTTACACCCGAGTAAACTTATATAAAAGCCAGTTTACAAACCAGCCCATTGCAAAAGCAACAAATAAGATGATGGCGGTTGTTATGCCAAATTCGGTTCAATTCATTTCTTTCATGCTCTTGTGAATTAACGAACAAAGACGGTTTCAAGGTATTTAGCAATCAGAATTCAATCCTTCGGTTGGTCTCGCGGCCTTCTTGGGTATAATTCTTAACGATTAGTTGGCTCTCGCCATACCCTTTGGCAACAAAATTTGATGTAAACACCCGACGTCTTTGGATTTCTGGCAAAACCGCAGTCGCGCGCGATTTACTGAGGCTCTGGTTCATTTCTTCGCGCCCTTGGCTATCAGTATGCCCAGATATTTCCAACGCCATCTCTTGGCAGGTTTGTAAAAGCTTGGCTATCAGATCCAAAAGATCCTGTCTCATTGGATCCACGCTATCTGATCCCGGCTCAACCACTGAGATGATAGGTCTGGGAGAATTCTGATAGAATTATGTACTTTAGCATGACCAAACCTTGCCTTTACCATATTCGTTACTGTTGTTTTTGATAGCTCGTCACGTAAGACACCCTGTAATTGGACGAAATCTTCCAGACTAAGGGTCACATTAAACTAGGCCGGAGGTGTTTTCCTGCG
>JAQWKM010000081.1 GCA_029247845.1 Paracoccaceae bacterium
AGCGGCCCGTTATGCTTGGATACTGGAACAACCCTTAAGGCAATGAAAAAGCGCTTTTCAACGGCTGGCCGATGACGGGGATATGGGTTTACCGATGAAGACGGCTAAATCACCCTGAAAGACCGCTCCAAAGAGATGATCATTTCTTGCGGTAGAAACATCTATCCCCGTGGGGTGGAAGAAGCTCTGCTAACGACTCAGGATGCGGCAGAAGTCTTGGTGATCGGCAGGGCCCATCCCGACTGGGAGGGGAAGAGGCGGTGGCCTTTTTGGTTGCACAAGTTGGAAGCACGGTTCTAGACGAGATGCTTGACAGCCATTGCAAAGATAACATCGCCCGCTTTAAAAGGTCGAAAGAATATATAACCCTACCAGAACTGCCCAAAAACAATTATGGCAAGGTGTTAAAGAGCAAACTGCGAAAACTGCTTAAATCTGAATAATGTCTTACTGGTTCATTCGGTTGTCGATCAGATCATCCACCACGGTGGGTTCTGCCAGTGTTGAGGTATCCCCGAGGCTTCTGTAATCATTCTCTGCGATTTTGCGCAGGATGCGGCGCATGATTTTTCCAGAGCGCGTTTTTGGCAGGCTGGGGGCCCACTGGATAAGATCGGGCGACGCAATCGGTCCAATTTCCTTACGCACCCAGTTACGCAGCTCCGTGCGTAACGCTTCAGTGGGCTCTTCTGAGGCCATCAGAGTGACATAGCAGTAAATGCCTTGCCCCTTGATATTATGCGGATACCCCACAACTGCCGCTTCGGAGACTTTCGGATGCGCTACAAGTGCGCTCTCGACTTCAGCTGTCCCCATACGATGGCCTGAAACGTTGATTACGTCATCCACGCGCCCAGTAATCCAGTAATAGCCGTCCGCATCGCGACGACATCCGTCACCAGAAAAGTAATAGCCTTTGTAATCACTGAAGTAAGTTTTGACAAAGCGCTCGTGATCGCCGTAGATGCTTCGCATTTGTCCGGGCCAACTGTCTTTAATGCACAGCACGCCTTCGACTTGGGGTGAGGTGATCTCTTCCCCGCTGGAGGGATCAAGGATCACTGGCTGCACTCCAAAAAACGGAAATGTGGCCGAGCCTGGCTTAGTTGTTGTAGCGCCGGGAAGCGGCGTCAGAAGATGGCCGCCTGTTTCGGTTTGCCACCATGTATCGACGATAGGACGCGTGCCTTTGCCGACCACTTCATTGTACCAATTCCATGCTTCTGGGTTGATCGGTTCACCAACTGTTCCGAGCACTTTCAGGTTACTCAGGTCGCATTTTTCGACATTTTCATTGCCAAGCCCCATCAAGGCGCGGATTGCTGTAGGGGCTGTGTAAAACTGATTTACTTTGTGTTTTTCGCAGATTTTCCAGAACCGGCTGGCATCTGGATAGGTTGGGATTCCTTCAAACATCAGCGTAGTGGCCCCATTGGCCAGTGGTCCGTAGACGGTATAACTGTGGCCTGTCACCCAGCCCACGTCTGCCGTACACCAAAAAATATCACCATCGTGATAATCGAACGTATATTGATGCGTCATCGAGGCCCAGACAAGGTAGCCCCCACACGAGTGTAAAACACCCTTGGGTTTTCCGGTTGATCCGGATGTGTAAAGTATAAACAGTGGATCTTCAGCGTTCATTTCTTCGGGTGGGCAATCGGCAGAGGCGGTCGCCATAGTAGCGTCAAAAGAATGATCGCGTCCTGCTTTCATCTTGACATCCCCGTGGGTACGTTCCACCACAAGGGTCGCAACATCACCACATATGTCCAGTGCTTTATCGACATTTTCTTTGAGAGGCGTCGCCTTTCCGCCGCGTGGGGCCTGATCAGCGGTTACCACAAGACTTGCCGCACAGTCTTCAACACGGCTTGCTAGCGCTTCAGGAGAGAAACCGCCAAAGATTACACAATGCACTGCGCCAATGCGTGCGCAGGCAAGCATTGCATAGATAGCTTCGGGGATCATCGGCATGTAAAGAACGACCCTATCACCTTTTCCCACGCCTAGAGATTTATAGACATTTGCTAGCTTGCAAACTTGTTCGTGCAGCATGCCATAGGAAATATGTTTGCTCTCATCTGGATTATCGCCTTCCCAAAGAATTGCAGTTTGGTCTCTTCGGGTGGGAAGATTCCTATCGACACAGTTTGCAGCGACATTTAATGTGCCGTCTTCAAACCATTTGATGGATACGTCCGGATCTTCGTAAGTAACGTTTTTGACTATTGAAAAGGGCTTGATCCAGTCAACTCTTTTTCCATGCTCTGACCAAAAGGCATCTGGATCCTTTATTGATGCATCATACATTTTTGCATACTCTTGTGCGTTGACATGGGCATTTTTTGAAAACTCTGAGGTCGGAGGATAGGTCTTTTCAGTCATCTTATATCTCTACTTCTCTGGTTTAGCTTGCGGTATGTTCATTGGGTGCTGCCGCAACGGTTAATTTACTTTTTGACACTAGAGCGTGGGGAAGCTCCTTTGCATCAAAAGCCAGTCGTGCTGTGCGCGAATAGAGGGCAGGAGCGGGACCGTGAATTGTAACCTTTTGCAAAAATTTATCCCCCCTAGCGTTTATGTCGTGGCTGTGAGCTATAAAAAAATAGCTTGTGAGGCAATAAATATTTTTTCTATTTACATAGCTAGATACTCTTTTGGAGCCTCTTTATTGTCTAATACTTCTTTCGTGGTGCCGTCAAACACTAAGCATCCAGTGTCCAAAATTACGGCCCAAACAGCCAATTCTAGCACACGAATTACATTTTGTTCGACGATGATCGTTGTGCATAAATTCTTCTTATATTGGGTTGACATAAATTTCTTGAAAAGGGGGCTTTGGTGACGTTGCTAAAGACGCTCTTAAAACGGTATAATTCTTTCTCCGTTGCGCAGGTATTAGCTTTATCCAAGTTGGGCTTGGAAAAGTTGGATAATATCGCGCTGTGGAAATAATTAATAATGTCAAAACTGCATCTGAATCCTCTGATATCAATCTTGGAGCGCAAGAGTTTGTACAATTGGCAACGTCATTAAACTA
Organism: Paracoccaceae bacterium; assembly: GCA_029247845.1. Taxonomy (GTDB): domain Bacteria; phylum Pseudomonadota; class Alphaproteobacteria; order Rhodobacterales; family Rhodobacteraceae; genus LFER01. The sequence continues at coordinate 3,044 of JAQWKM010000081.1, forward strand.
GAGCAAAGATAAAGCACATAATCAAGACGACGGCGCCAAAAGAAACTAATCAAACAGCCAACAGGACATAGCCTTCGGTCTTGTCAGACATTGATGAGCATAAGATGGAAACAGCGCTTCACAAACAAGACGGCTGAGAACTATTACCTAAGAGCCGGCCGCATGGCTTCGATGTCATATCCTGCTTTCATAGCTGTTCGTATGATGTCGTCGGCCTCTGTCTTTCCTGCTTCTGACAGTGCCCAGATAATTGTACAGCGCGTCCCGCTTGCGCAGTACGCCAAAACAGGCCCATTAGCTTGAGCTACCATTTCAAACTGTTTTGTAATATTCTCAGGATTCATAGTGAAATGCGTCAGAGGAAGTATCTCAAATTCTATCCCCACTGCATCGGCGGCCATTTTCATGACGTGTGAATGGAGGTCACTCGGAACTTCTTCGTCTGGGCGGTTACATATGATTTTTACAAATCCGGCGTCTGCAATCTTTTTAATATCTTCCACTTCAATCTGGGGGGCGACAAAGTATGAGTCTGTTAAACGCTCTCTGTTCATGGCTTTTCTCTAACCCTTTCGGACGTTGCCCAAAATGTCAATTTGGGAGTGGGCCCAGTATCTATAACTTATGGGAGTATTTTAAGCCATGCCCAAATTGTAAAAACCGACCCGATCGTTGTAAGCAAAACAGTCGAAGCAGCGATGCTCTGACCTCGTTGATACATATTTGAAAATATATAGGCGTTGATCCCGGGGGCCATGGCGCTGGTTAAGACTGCGGATCTAATACCTTGAGTATCCAAAGTGAATTGCGTGCCTAAAAATAAAACAAATATTGGATGAAGTAATAGTGATGCAATAGATATCATAATAATGGGTCCAATATCACCGCTAGTTCGATATTGATACAAGACCCCTCCCATTCCGAAAAGTGCTGTAGGCAAGGCCACTTGCACAATCATATCTATAGCTACCGAGGCTGTATTTGGTAGGGATATATTGTAGAAATTGACAATAAATCCAGCAATCATCGCGATCACTAATGCATTTTTAAACATTGTAACGGCAACGTTTTTTATTAGCTTGATCGGATTTTTACCCTTGTTTAGAGCGATCTCCATTGCCGTTATTCCAACGCCATAACAAAAAGGTGCGTGTAAAGTTACGATTGCAAAGTTTCCTTGCAATGTATTAGCTCCATATGCGCGTTCCGTAATTGCGAGGCCCAAGACCAAAGAGTTACAGAACAAACAGCAAAACCCAATCGTGATACAGTCTTCCCAATCTCGCTTGAAAAGCCAACGAGCACCAAGGATTCCAAGTAAAAATACTGTGATTGACCCTATATAAAATGAACCTAAAAGGCCTGGTTGAAATGATTGTTCTAAATCTATTTCAGCCATGCCTTTGAATAAAAGAAATGGGATGGCAAAGCTCTGCGCAAATTTCATTAACGGATCAATATTTTCTGATGTAAAGAGCTCTCGCCAAACCGCCGCATAACCCAAGCCTATGACTATAAAGACTGGTAAAATAACATCCAGAAGTACTTGCATATGGTTACTGGATACCTTGTTTATAAATCATAAGACAAAGTCATTCCGTCATAGGCGGGTTGGACACCTTTTGGCAATTCCTTGCAAAGAGTGTCGTAGTCTAGATCGATGTGCATATTTGTTAGGACGGCTTTTTTTACGTCTGTTTTCGCAACCCATTCAAGGCTTTGTTCCAAATGGGAATGTGACGGATGCGGCGTTCTTCGCAGCGCATCTAAAACCCAGCAATCGGTACCCATCACTGCTTGCCATGCTTTAGGTGGCATCGCCGAGACGTCAGGCAGATAGGCCAATGGTCCCATACGAAAGCCCAAGGCATTAATATTTCCATGTTCCACTTCAAAAGGTTGAAATTTTATTTTGCCACCAGCACCATCTACAACAACGGTTCCGCTCATCAGGTTAAGATCTAAAATAGGTGGGTAAGGGGATCCCTGAGGCTGAACAAACGCATAGGAAAATCGTTCCATCAGACTATCGCTGGTCTCTTTATCTGCCCAAACGGCAAGCCGTTTGCGCATATTAAATACGATCATACGAAGATCGTCTAATCCATGGACATGATCGGCATGCGAATGCGTAAAAAGCGCCGCATCCAGCGCTCCGACATTTGCATCCAGCAATTGGGCTCGCAGATCTGGGCTTGTATCTATCAAGACCCTGGTCGTGCCGTCAGGTGTTTTACGCTCTACCAACATCGAACAGCGTCGCCGATAGTTTTTCGGATTATTTGGATCGCAATCGCCCCAATTACCGCCGAGCCGGGGTACGCCACCAGAAGAACCACAACCCAATATAGTAAAGTCTAAACTTCCCATCAACCAGCACTTTCAAAGCTTAGCACTTTTGTAAATAACCTTTCAAAATTTTGCTCTGTTTGATCTGCAAAGCTCTTATATGACATGTTAAAAATTTCTGCACCTATCTTGGCCGTGTGGGCGGTATAACTGGGTTCATTGCGTCTGCCGCGAAATGGCGGCGGTGCCAGATAAGGACTATCGGTTTCCACAAGCACACGATCAATTGACGCTATTTTGAAGATATCACGCAGTTCCTGGCTTTTTGGAAAAGTAGCAATTCCTGATATTGAAAGATAAAATCCCAAATCAAGTGCGGATTTGGCAAGCTCTTTCCCTGATGAGAAACAATGCATGACGCAATTGAAAGGTGCATTTTTATACTCTGATTCCAAAATCTTAGACATATCCTCGTCAGCCGCGCGGGAATGTATAATCAAAGGCAATTTCGTTGTTTGTGCAGCGTTTATATGTATCAGAAGAGAGGTTTTTTGGATTTCTGCACTTTCAGCCGTGTAGTGATAGTCTAGACCCGTTTCTCCAATACCGACAAACTTTGGATGGAAGGACAGTTCCACCAATTGCTCAACTGAGGTTAATGGTTCGCTTGCAGCGCTCATCGGATGTGTACCTGCAGCATAAAAAACGCTTGGATAATTTTCGGCCATCGCACGCACTTTGGGCTCTTCTCTTAGTTTGGTACAAATTGTAACCATTCTGTGAACGCCTACTGCTATGGCGCGGTTGACAATATCTGTGCGTTCTGAGTCAAAGTCCGGAAAATCCAGATGACAGTGGCTATCCGTTATCAAGGGTGGTCTTGTCATTAAAGTGCCTAAGTTCACTGCACAAGGCGTACAGAACATGTTTCAATCTTAAAAAACGTATCTAGGATCAAAGCTGCCGGGTCAAGATTAACTGCACGGCCACGGCGCAGTCTCTGTGAGGCTGCTTGCGCCAACTCAGCCCATTTTCTCGCCGCTAAGTGATCCGGCGATAAACGGGAAAAAACCTCAAATTCTTTAAAAGAGCTAATATGTTCAAAATCCTTGGTGTGCGCTCCGCTAAGGGCCAACCTGTTTAGGGCAATTTCAAAAAGCGAGATAAACAATTCAAACTCTGGCGAGGCTCCACGACCTGAGAATTTATTGGCTATTGCGTAGACTTTTTTATTATCTAATATTGGCAGTGATCCGAACATGTCGATAATAGATTGATACAGTGGCAGACCGTGCATATTCAAAATCCGTACAGCTTCGCCAATGGATCCCCCGGAAAGTTTCGTCAAACTATCCTGTTGGGAGGTGTCAAAATTTATATTAGCCGCCTCCAGAGCCAGACCCATTGAAGGTTTATCCAAACGGCTTAGCCGAAGTTCACGGCATCGTGATCTGATCGTTGGGAGCAGACGGGAAGGTTGGTGACTGATCAAAAATAAAAATGCGTTTTCTGGGGGTTCTTCCAGAATTTTTAACAACGCATTAGCAGCACTTGGGTTCATATCCTCAGCACAGTCGACAATTACAATACGACGTCCTGCATCGGTGGAAGTGAGGCGAAAGAACGATTTCAGTTGTCGCACTTCGTCTACAGTAATCATCTGCTTGTGACGTTTCTGTTTTTCGTCATAGCCTCGACGAAGTGGAAAAACACCGGGCTCAGATCCTGCTGCAATCCGCCGGGAAACTGGGTGGTCAGACGAAATTTCAAGTGTTTGAGCGCTGTCGGTTGGACCTCCCAAAAGTCGCCCGTCTTGATCGGGATCAGGTGTTGCCAGCAAGAATTTCGTGATTTGCCATGCTAATGTTGCTTTGCCGACACCGCGTGGTCCGTTTATTAGCCAACCGTGATGCAATCTTGATGCCGCAAAAACATCAAGGAATTCTTTTGCCGCAGTCTCTTGACCAAAAACTCTGATCGTCTGGGCAGGGTGGGGTGCACCTTCGATTTTGTCAGATAGCGGTATGGTATCGTCTGCATTACTCACTTCAATACGCCTTTTACCAAATCAAAGACTATGGTTTGGACTGAATTTATATCCTGATTGCCATCAATGACATGGATCCTTGTGGAAAACTCTTCAGCCAGTTTTATAAACCCGTCTCGCATGTTCTCTTGGAGTGAAACGCCAAAGTCCTCGAAGCGTTCCTCTTTGTTTGCTCGTGCTTTGGCACGAGAATGTCCAGTATTAGGGTCCATATCAATCAATAGGGTTAAATCAGGCTCTTGTTGGATCATCAATTCGGTCAAAGTATCGACCAAACCTCGCAAATCTCCACGGCTCAGGCCTTGATACATTCTTGTAGAATCGGCAAAGCGGTCGCAAATCACAATTTGACCTTTTTGCAAGGCCGGAAGAATGGCATTTTCCATATGATCGCGACGCGCGGCTGTAAAGAGAAGTATTTCTGTTTCAGCAGACCATCGGTCAGGATCCCCTTCCAAAACAAGGGCTCTGATTTGCTCTGCGCCTGTTGAACCGCCCGGTTCTCTGGTTAACAAAACGTCGTGCCCATGCTTGCCGAGCGTCTCTGCCAGTAGTTTGGCCTGAGTTGACTTGCCAGAACCATCGATACCCTCAAATGTTATAAAAAATCCCTTGGAAGTCAAAGTGCCACCTTGGGGCCATTTGTTATCTTGCTTAATAAACTTTTTGCAGCCGTCATTAGGCGCACGAAGAAGCCACCCATCGGGATGGTGGTATTGGCAAGGAGAGGTATTGTGACATCATCCATATCGCCAGCTTTGACAATGAGTGTGCCGATTTCTTGCCCAGCCTGAACGGGGGCGGGTATAGGAGATTCATACTCAACTATAAACTTTACCGGTGTGTTCCCAAGGACTGGTACGAGAACGTCAAGATCCTTGGATAATGCCAGCCCAACGTTTGAAGAAGACCCATTCCACACTGGTGCCAGAGCAATGTTGGTATCTTTTTTTCCAAATGATTTCAAGCTGAACTGGCGAAATGCCCAATTCACAATTGTTTCGGCCTCATTTGCTCTTTCACCTGCCGATGTGAGCCCCGAAAGCACAAATATCAACCTTCTGTCGCCCTGTTTAGCGGAGCCGACCAAACCGTAGCCTGCCTCTTGGGTGTGTCCTGTTTTCAGCCCATCAGCCCCAACCCCAAGTCCGAGGAGCGGATTTCGATTTAGGCTGTTGGCGGGTGCACGGCCATCAAACAGGAATTCTTTTTGCGAAAACATGGGATAAAACTCTGGAAAATCAGATATTAGCCGCTTTGTTAGAAGTGCTAAGTCACGCAAGCTCATTCGATGGCCTTTTGCGGGCCAGCCATTAGAATTCTTAAATACTGAATTCGTCATGCCCATCTGTTGCGCGCGCTGGGTTAGAAGTTGAGCAAATCCGGTTTCTGTACCGTCAGGTGACAAAGCCTCTGCAATAACTGCGCAAGCATCATTTCCAGATAGAACAATAATCCCGCGCAAAAGATCTTCTACCGACACGCGATCTCTTGTTGTCAGGAACATAGTTGATCCACCATAGTCTTGCGCGTGTTGTGATACGGGGAGCCGTTCATCAAGCTTGAGTTGGCCAGCTTTTATAAATTCAAATGCCACATAAAGCGTCATAAGTTTAGACATTGAAGCAGGTGGCAGTGGTGTATCGGCATTTTTTGAGATAAGCACTGTTCCTGTTGTCATATCGACAACATAGGCAGCCTTTGCATTGGCTTCAAAAGCAAAGGCATATGACGACGTTACAAGGAGGCAGACGATCGCTAAGGTAAGCCAGCTTAAAAGTTTACAGAGGTTAATGTGTAACTGCATAAGCGTCCTTGAACCCTGCTGAAATTATTGTCTTTAAAAGTGTCTTTCGTTCTTGTTGGCTTCTGACAGGCCCAACAATCACGCGCCAGAATTTTTTTTCTCCAAGTTTTTGTTCTTTTATCATCGGTGTAATACCCATTCGTCTCATGTTTATACCAGTGTTTATAGCATTTTTTTCGATAGTGAAAATTCCGAGTTGGATAAAGGGTTTTTTTAGTTTTTCAGATGTTTTGGATGTGGGTACATTTGCAGACATTTTAGCACTATTTGAATTGTTTTTACTTGGTGCGTTAGTATTTGATATTTGATTGGGCTTTACCATTCGCTTTCTAATCGCGGTTACTTTAAGATTGACAGGAAATCCGGCTGTAAGTCCAAGCGCCGTGGCAGCTTTGGAAGACACGTGAAAGCTGGGGCCAGCACTCTCGAGTTCGCGCCGG
>JAQWKM010000082.1 GCA_029247845.1 Paracoccaceae bacterium
GAAGCGCTGCTATATCGCAATCTAGCAACCTTGGTTATCGATGAATTGTGAGTAACAGTCTTTTTTAAATACGTGTTTTCACGAAATAAGTATTCAAATGGTACCCAAATATATTCTAAAATACATTTGATGATTTATTTATTGATGTTGATTGATAGACATATGTCTGAATAGCTAAAGTGCATAGCAAACATGCAATAATTGGCCTTGGAGATAGGCCATAATCTGTTAACATAGAAAAAAATTGGAACCAAGCCATGCGTGATCTTAGCCTACCAGAACAGCGACATCCCGAAAAGGCCCATAAAGCTGATAATAAACAGCCTCAAAAGCCAACCTGGATCAGAGTAAAAGCGCCTGTCAGCGAGGGTTATAGAAAAACACGTGATCTGATGCGTGAAAACAAACTCGTAACAGTCTGTGAAGAAGCTGGCTGCCCCAACGTTGGAGAATGCTGGTCTCAGGGTCATGCGACGATGATGATTATGGGAGAAGTCTGCACGCGTGCTTGCTCATTCTGCAATATTGCAACCGGCAAGCCTTCCGAAGACCTTGATATATTCGAGCCAGGCCGCGTTGCTCATGCCGTGGCCAAGCTCGGTCTACAGCATGTGGTTATAACCTCGGTTGATCGAGACGATATCGAGGACGGTGGAGCAGAGCATTTTTCCCAAACAATACGTGCCATCCGCCAGCGCAGTCCTGAGACCACGATAGAAATTCTAACGCCTGACTTTCTTCGATGTGATCCTTCAGTGTTAGCAGTTGTGGTTGATGCGCGTCCGGACGTTTTCAATCACAATCTGGAAACCGTACCAGGGCTGTATCCCGAAGTGCGCCCAGGGGCGCGTTATTTTCATTCTTTGCGACTGTTGCAGCGGGTGAAAGAAATAGATCCTCGAATGTTTACCAAATCTGGAATCATGGTAGGCTTGGGCGAAGACCGCCAATCCGTTTTACAGGTGATGGATGACATGCGAGCGGCCGATATTGATTTTCTAACGATCGGTCAATATTTGCAGCCGACACCGAAGCATCATGCAGTTGATCGGTTTGTCCATCCGGATGAATTTTCAGCATACGAGAGTGCTGCATTTGGCAAAGGGTTTCTCATGGTATCTGCGACCCCCCTTACAAGATCTTCCTACCATGCTGGAGATGATTTTGCACAGCTGAAAAGAGCGCGCATCAAAAAGCTAGGTTATGCCTGATCAGTTAATTTTTAGAAATAGCTGTTTTGATTTTCCTGTGATATTTGATAGTTGCATTTAATTAATCTGGCCATCCCATAAATGTTGTAATACCCGCCAAGACCAAGAAAATGGAAATGATTGAGAAGATTTTGATGAGCTGCATCAGGCTCTGAGGCCGTACCACTCAATTTACTAAGCGTATAAAACTTCTCTGTTGTAATATTAGAAACCCGGCCATTTTTATTAAAAGTATACGCATTTTTATAATTGTTACTTAAGTTTTTTATCTGTCTTAACGAACTTCATTTTATTTAATGCGCATTTCTGTTTTAACATCAAAAAAGAGTACATCATTATCTGAAAAGGTGATGGAAACTTTACTTCTAGGGTCCAGAGCTAAATCGCCTTTGTTTTCAACAACTATCCTCTCTCCTGTGGCGGCAGTTATATAGCCATAATTTACTCCTCCTAGTCTCTCATGGATTTCAAGTGTAAATTCAGTACCATTTTCCTCCATAATAAAATTTTGTGGTCGAATTCCAACTGTTACCTGGTCCCCTTCAGGCGGTAAGTTAATTCTTGTTGCGATCAATATATCCTGAAATGCGGGAATACAGACTTTTCCAGAATGCACGTACCCTTCGAAAAAATTCATTGCGGGAGATCCAATAAAGCCTGCGACAAACTTATTTTCAGGATCATGGTAGATATCCATTGGACGTCCTACCTGTTCAATAGAACCGTTGCGTAAAACGACAATCCTATCTGCTAAAGTCATTGCTTCAACTTGGTCATGTGTAACATATATCATCGTAGCGCCGATTTCTTTGTGGAGGCGCGCTATCTCGACCCTCATATCCACCCGCAATTCGGCATCTAGATTAGATAACGGTTCATCAAAGAGAAAGACCTCAGGCCCGCGGACAATAGCGCGGCCGATTGCAACCCTTTGACGTTGTCCGCCTGATAGTGCTTTAGGCTTTCGGTCGAGGTAGTCATCCAAATGTAAAATACGACTTGCTTCTTGAATTTTTGCTCGAACTTCAGATTTTGGATGTCCCGTCATTTTAAGTCCAAAACCCATATTTTCTGCAACTGTCATGTGGGGGTAAAGCGCATATGTTTGAAAAACCATTGCGACGCCACGATCCCCTGGTTCGATTTTTGTCACATCACGTTTACCGATTTCAATATTTCCAGCGGTTGTTTCTTCTAAACCTGCAATCATCCTTAAGAGAGTTGATTTTCCACAACCAGAAGGCCCCACAAAAACACAAAATTCGCCGTCTTCGATGGCTAAATTGATCCCATGTATGACTTCTACATCGCCGTATTTTTTAACGGCCTTTGTAAGACTAACTCTGGACATTTCAGTTCCTTTAGTTTGGAAACTGCCAACTTTCAGCAGCTTTGGCGATTTTCATGGCTGTGTTTTTCAGTGTTTCTGTATGTGCTTTTAGGCTTTGAATGGAATTTCTATTCGTCGTAGAGGTCAACGAGATTGCTCCAATTGCGCGACCACGAGAGTTTAAAATTGGGGCTGCAATACAAATTATGCCAGCTTCATGCTCCTCGTGATCGAAAGCAAGACCAGTTTTTGAAATTTCCACAAGTTCTGATTTTAAAGCGTTCTCAGTGATGATTGTATTTTTTGTATATTGAAAAAAAGACTGACGTGTGAGTGCTTTAGCTTGATCCTTTGGAGCCATATAGGCTAGGATTGCTTTGCCAACGCCAGTGCAGTGGCCAGGTCCAGTTTTCCCTGCAGAACTAAACATCTCTACCGGGCTGGCTGCATTCCGCTTGTCGATGTACAGTACCTGGCCATCATTCATCTGCGCAAGATGTAACGTCTCGTCTGTTTCAGTTGCGAGTAAATCTAAAAAGGATCGCGCAATTGGAGCAAGAGAACTTTGACGCCAAGCGGAATGGGCCAATTTTACAAGACGAAACCCCAATGCATACGTTCCATTTTCTTCATCGTAATTTAACATTCCTTGGTTAGTTAGAGTTTGAACTAGTCGATAAAGAGTTGCCTTTGGATACAAACTTTCTTTTAGAATTTCCGAAAATCTAACAGGACGTTCACAAACAGCGATTTGATCCAAAACAGCTATGGCCTTACCAACTGTTCCATCTCCTGCTGCATGGTTACTCATGTTTAGCATTCCTTATGATTTTCGAAACTGCTTTACAGTTGACATTCTACTAGTTGCGCCGCAATGTTTCAATAGTTGGAATTCTGTTCCATTATGTGGAACATTTTGTCAACAACATAGATTGGGAGAACTAGATGTTTAATAAACTTAAGATGACAATCAGCACTGTTGCAGCAACTGGATTGTTTGCTGGTGCTGCTTTTGCGGGTGACTTGGTTATAAACTTTGACGACCTAAACCCTGGCCCTAAACAAGCTTTCGATGAGGCGGTTGCCGCATTTCAGGCCGCAAACCCTGATATAAATGTTACGGTTAATAACAATGACCGTGAAGCGCATAAATCTGCAATTCGAAATTTCCTTTCGGCAAATCCCCCTGATGTTACATCATGGTATCCAGGTAACCGTATGGGTCCATTTGTTGACGCTGGATTGTTTGAGCCTATTGATGATTTGTGGGCCGAAAATAATTTAAACGAGGATATGTCTGCTGTGAAGCCAACTATGTCACGTAATGGCAAAACTTGGGGCGTTCCTTACAGCTATTACCAATGGGGTGTTTATTACCGAAAAGATATTTATGACAAGCTAGGACTCTCAGAGCCAAAAACCTGGAACGAACTTCTTTCCAACTGCGATGCGCTTAAAGGGGTAGGAGTAACACCATTTACAATCGGCACGAAGTACCTTTGGACAGCAGCTGGTGTTTTTGATTATTTGAACCTCCGTACGAATGGATATGATGTTCACAATGCACTGACTGATGGAAAAATTAAATATACCGATGAACGTATTAGAGCAACATTCGCTAATTGGGAGGAGATGCTTGATCGTTGTTCATTTATTGAAAATCATGCCTCTTTGGATTGGCAAGGTGGGGTTGCTGCCTTTGCCAATGGTGATGCGGCGATGTACGTAATGGGCAATTTCTCAGTAGGTGCATACAGGGACGCCGGTTTGACAGATGAGCAAATTGATTTTTTTCAATTCCCTGAAATCACTCCAGGATTGCCTATGGCAGAAGAAGCGCCTGCAGATGCGTTTTTCATCCCATCTGGAGCTAAGAATAAAGCTGATGCAAAAAAATTCTTGGCCTTTGTCGCACATGCTGACACTCAGACGAAATGGAATAAGATCATAGGAAAATTGCCCCCCAATTCGAAAGCAATTGTTGGAGATGATAAATTCATTCAAGAGGGCTTCGCGGTCGTTTCCAACGCAGCTGGTTTGGCGCAGTTTTACGATCGAGATGCACCTGCTGAGATGGCGTCAGAGGGTATGAAAGGGTTTCAAGAGTTTATGCTTGACCCAAGCAAGCTGGATGCAATCTTAAAGCGTTTAGACCAAGTACAAGTTGATGTTTACAAGTAAGGCATTTTTCTGGCGAGCGGGTTTTAGTGCTCGCCAGAAAAAACTGTCTGGAAGCTATGGGCCGTGACATCATGATGACTCTTAAAAGTTCGGCGTCACACTATAAATTTGGTTTGGCGGCCTTTTTATTTTTAGCGCCGGCACTAATTTTTTTCTCAATCTATGTGATCATACCTATATTCCAATCGTTACAGCTTTCATTATTTGAATGGAATGGACTTTATAATTCAAATGGTGTGTCCACAGCCGCATTTGTTGGTCTTGAGAACTATCGAAAGCTATGGGTTGATCCGAACTTTTGGATTTCTATAAAAAATAATTTTCTGTGGTTATTATTATATCTACTTGCAGTTCCTTTGGGATTAATGATCGCAATATTTTTGAACCAAACAGTTATGGGAATCCGCGTATACAAATCTCTGTTTTTCTTTCCATTTGTTATAAGTCAAGTGGTGGTTGGTTTCATTTTTGGTTGGTTTTATAATCCTGATTTTGGGATTGTAGCTAAACTTTGGCAATTCATTTTCTGCGAAGAAACCATCAATTTTATTGGTAACAAAACATTTAAATGCGTACGTTCTGTTCCGGATATTTTATCAAGCGCTGATTATGCTACGTACGGGATCATATTTGCTGGATTATGGCCTCAAGTAGCCTATTGCGTAATCCTTTACTTAACAGGCCTAAATAATGTTGCTGCAGATCAGGTTGAGGCAGGAAGGCTGGATGGAGCGAAAGGTTGGCGAATGTTATGGTTTGTAATACTCCCACAGTTAAAGCCTGCTACCTTCATAGCGATTGCCGTTACTATAATAGGTGCATTGAGGTCATTTGATATGATAGCAGTTATGACCCAAGGCGGTCCCTATGGGATGACCAATGTTCTCTCACATTACATGTATGAAGTAGCACTTAGCGAGTATGGCGATCGTTATGGCTACGGATCAGCCGTTGCAACTATTCTCTTTGGAATAATGATGGTGTTTATAACTTACTTTTTATGGAGCATTTACCAAGATGAAAGGAGGGAAACTTAGATGTTCCCTCGTCCCATTCAGAGGAGTAGTAGAAGTGTTCAAGTTGCTTATCAAACTTTCCTTCCATTCGCTTTATTAATTTGGCTGGCACCCCTAATTGCCATTTTCCTTACCTCTGCAAGAGGTTCGAAAGATATAAACACGGGAAATGTTTTTGGTTGGCCTTCAGAGTTTAAACTTCTAGAGAACTACTATACCGTATTCGACCAAACGGAGGCTGTAAAATATTTGATCAATAGCTTTCTGATAACTTTACCGTCCGTTGCAATTTCTGTGTCTTTGGCGTGTTTGGCGGGTTATGCTTTGGCAATTTACCGGTTTCGTTTGGCCTTACCTTTATTTTTTGTTTTTGTTGCAGGCAATTTTGTGCCGTTTCAGATTTTGATGGTCCCTGTTCGCGATATGTCCGTTCAGACTGGTTTATATGATACTATTGCTGGGCAATTTTTGTTTCATGCGGCCTTTCAAACAGGTTTTTGCACCTTGTTTATGCGGAATTTCATCAAGGCGCTGCCATTTGACCTTGTCGAAAGTGCCCGCGTTGAGGGCGTAGCAGAATGGCAAATTTTTTGGTACATTATTTTACCTCTTGTACGGCCAGCAATTGCTGCTCTGTCTGTTTTGATTTTTACGTTTGTCTGGAATGACTTTTTCTGGGCAAACGTACTTACCCAAGGAGAGCAAGTTAAACCAATTACTGCTGGTATACGTGCACTTAATGGACAGTTTATCAGCAATTGGCACTTAGTGTCAGCGGCATCGCTTCTAGCGGCAGTGCCTCCTGTGATAATGTTCTTTTTAATGCAGCGACATTTTATTGCTGGATTAACGCTTGGTGCCGTCAAATAAGGGGGTAGGTGATGGTTCAGAAAATAAGTGTTATCGGGGCCGGTTCGACGATCTTTATGCGAAACATTCTTGGTGACGTTTTACATTATCCAGCCTTTAAGGATGCGATTATAGCTTTGATGGACATAGATGGAGACCGATTGAGCGAAAGTGAATTGGTGGCACACAAAATGGTCGCAAGTATGAATGTGAAGGCTCGAGTGCATACCTATTCTACTCAAAGGGAGGCGCTTCAGGGTGCTGATTTTGTTGTTGTGTGTTTTCAAATTGGAGGGTTCAAGCCGTGCACTATGATCGATTTTGATATCCCAAAATCATACGGTCTTGAACAAACAATAGCAGACACGTTGGGTATTGGAGGTATAATGCGTGGTCTTCGTACAGTTCCTCATCTTTGGGCTATTTGTGACGATATGATGGTTGTTTGCCCGCAAGCAATCATGCTGCAATACGTAAACCCAATGGCGATCAATACGTGGGCGATTGCTCAGCGTTATCCTAATATTCGGCAAGTAGGATTATGCCATTCTGTACAAGGCACCTCGGAAGAGCTAGCTCACGATCTTGGCGTCTTGGTCGAGAATATCCGTTATCGCGCTGGCGGGATTAATCATATGGCTTTTTTCCTTTCGTTCGAAGAGCGCTGCTCAGATGGAACTTGGCGAGATCTTTATCCGGCTCTGCGTCGTGGCTATCGCGAAGGGCGGTTTCCAAAAGCTACAGGCGCCAATGCCCGCTGCCCAAATTATGTACGATATGAAGTGATGAAACACTTTGGATTATTTGTAACAGAAAGTTCAGAACATTTTGCTGAATACGTGCCATGGTTTTTAAAATCACATCGGCCGGATTTAATTGATAAGTTTCAGATACCCATTGATGAATACCCCAAACGCTGTTTGGAACAGATCAAAGAGTGGCAGGATCAAATTGTTGCTTTTAAAGGGGCGGCCAATATTGACGTTAAGCAAAGCCATGAATATGCGGCTGAAATTATGAATGCAGTCGTGACTGGTTCACCAGTGGTGGTCTATGGCAACGTGCCAAACCATGGTTATATTCCGCAGTTACCAAGTGGGGCTGCCGTCGAGGTGCCCTGTCTCTTTGATGAAAACGGTCTGCAGCCTACAGTTGTTGATGATATCCCACTGCAATTTATTGCTATGATGCGGACCAACTTAAATGTTCAAGAATTGACCGTTCAAGCGCTTTTGCAGGAAAACCGTGAACATATCTATCATGCTGCCATGTTGGATCCTCGGACAGCTGCCGAATTGGATCTTGATCAAATACGTGCGCTTGTAGACGAACTAATATCCGCCCATGGTAGCTGGATGCCCAAGTGGCTAGCAAATGAGGAAGCAGCATGAGTAAGACAGTTACATTTCACGACCTTTTAGGCGTCTCAGTTTTTATCACTGGTGGAGGGTCTGGGATTGGAGCCGCGCTAAGCGAGGGCTTCATTGCCCAAGGTGCCAACGTGGCCTTTGTGCAACGCTCGGGTGCCTATGAATTTGTTGCAGATATGGTGAAAAAATATGATAATAAACCACTTTTTATTCCCTGTGATATTACTGACGTAGACGCATTAAAGGCAGCATTGGAACAGGCAGCTGATGCACATGGTCCTGTCTCGGTGCTCGTAAACAATGCTGCAAATGATACGCGCCATTCTCTGACTGATTACTCTGTGGCCGATTTTGATCATAATATAGCGGTCAACTTAAGACCTCATTTTTTTACCGCACAAGCCGTTGCTGAAGGAATGAGGAATATGGGAGGCGGGGCAATTATAAATTTTTCATCCGTTTCGTACATGATGGGGAATTCTGGTTATCCGGTTTATGCGACGACCAAAGCGGCCATCACCGGACTGACAAGATCACTGGCGCGTGAGTTGGGGAATGACAAT
>JAQWKM010000099.1 GCA_029247845.1 Paracoccaceae bacterium
GCGCAATACGCTAGCAGGTTTCGCGTTCAAGGAGCGCATGGCAAAAAATAGTCCGGAAATAAGATTGGCCATCACCCCCCCGATGACAATAATAAACGCGTTGGACCAGATAACTTGAAAATCTGTTTCAAGAACAAAGCGGCACACAGCATAGCCTGCGGAGAAACCACACCCAATAGCAATAAAACCAGCCCCCGCCCCCAATATAGCGGCACGTAAGGCAAAGCTTGCCAAGATCGATCCCTTGGCTGCTCCAAGGGCTCTAAAAACAGACGCTTCATAGCGTCTTGCAGGCTCACCTGTTGCCGATATACCAGCTAGGACTAGAAGGCCCGTTAATAGAATCACAGAAGCACCATAGGATGTTGTAGCAGCAATAGAACCAAGAAGCGCCGAAATTCTCTCAATCGCATCTTTGATGCGAATGGCTGTAATATTTGGGAACGAGCTGGCCAAAGCTCGAAGGAGCCGCACTTCAGAACTTGGATCAGCATAAACAGTTGCGATGAAAGAATGTGGTGCGCTTTGTAAAGCCGCCGGATTCATGGACATAACAAATCCAATTCCCGCAGTGGAGAAATTCACTTCTCTAAAGCTTGTGATCTTTGCTATGATATCTCGTCCCATAATATTTACCGTCAAATTATCCCCCAAGGACAACCCCATCTCAATGGCCTCTTTAACGGCAAAACTAATCTGATTTGGTCCGTCATAATCTTTGGGCCACCATGCTCCAGAAACAACTTTTGATACCTTTGACGGGAGTTCAGAATAGGTTACCCCCCGATCACCTTGCAAAACCCAATGGCCCCCGGCCACTTCACTCGCGGGACGGCCATTGATCTTCGAGATGATCCCCCGTAGCATCGGAGCGTGATCTATCCGCGACACGGTCTCGTCCGCCTCCAAAATAGCTCGGAATTGAGGCATTTGAGATTTTTGAATTTCAAGAAAGAAATACGAGGGAGCTACCTTTAGAAGATCACGCTGTATTGCAGCACGGAGATTTCCATCAATTTGGCCAACGCTAGCAAGCACAGACAAACCAAGCCCTAACGCCAAAACAACCGAGCCTGTGGCCTCACCAGGCCCACTTATTGACGCCAGTGCCCAACGCAAGATCGGAATGCCATTAGTCCACGGCAAAGCCCGTCTTGAAATCCATTTAATCAAGTTGGCACTAGCAAGCAGTGCGAGCAAAGCCAGACCTATGCCAAACCCTGACCAAAGCGTTAATCGAACATAGCCTGTAAAAAATGCAACCATCCCCCAAAGCAAAATGACCAATCCACAAATCAGGAAGATATAACGCAGTGAGGGAAGTTTATTTGCAATATCGCCGGTATCTCTGAACAGAGTTGTTGCCCTAATATTTTCAACCTGCGCCAGAGGCCACAAAGTAAAGATGATCGCCATCAAAAGACCGTAGAGACCAGCCTGCAAAATCGGTTCCGCATACACACTAATGCGGATCGGGAATGGTAAAGCCGCCTCAATTAAGGGGGCAAAGGCCATTGGCCCTCCTATTCCAAGCACCAGCCCAAGCGCAATCCCAACTAGTAAAAAGAAAGCAATCTGTAAGAAATAGACTTCAAATACGATATTGCTGGTAGCTCCGAAGCTCCGCAGAGTTGCGATAACCGAAGTTTTGACCGCAAGATAACTACGTACCGCGGCCGAGACTCCAACGCCGCCCACAGCAAGACCCGAGAGACCAACAATGACCAAAAAAGCCCCTAATCGATCAACAAAATCTGCAATGCCCGGCACTCCGTTTCGTCCATCCCGCCAGCGCAAACCCGAATTGACGAACTTATCTTGCGCCTGAGTTGCAATCACATCAAGGTCGATATCATCGGCTAGATCAAGCCTATATTTAGATGAAAAGAATGTTCCCGGTTCCAAAAGCCCTGATCCTTCGAGCGACTTTGTATAGACGATGGTGCGTGGGCCAAGGTTAAATCCATCTCCTACCGCATCTGGAAAACTCTGCAATATCCCTCCAAGTCGGAGTTTTTTTGTGCCAATCGTAAGACTATCGCCGACTTGCAATCCTAACCGATCAGCCAGAACTGCCTCCATTACCACACCATCTACTCCGTCTTTTTCAGACAACGCCATCGAAAATTCTAAGCCTTTTTGTAACACCACCTCGCCACTTAGGGGATAATTTTTGTCCACCGCTTTGACCTGTGTTAGCGCTCGTTCAGAAACATTATCTCTTTGCACAAAAATCATCGACCTAAAATCAGCAACTTCTGATATTTTAAGACTTATACTTTCGAACCACAAACGCTCATTCTTGGAGGCAAACCGGTAGGTAAACTCCACCTCAGCATCTCCTCCAAGAAGCGTAACCCCCTCTGCTTTGAGACCCGCCTCAATCCCAGTTTTGACGGACCCCACAGCCGCAATTGCCGCAACACCAAGCGCTAGGCAAATAATTAATATCCGAAACCCACCAAGACCACCACGCAATTCGCGCATTGCCAGCTTGGCAGAAATTCGCAGGTTCACGCTACCGCCTTCTGCTCGTGCAGCAAGCGCCCATCAGCGAGCGCTATGACCCTGTCGCATCTATTAGCGAGGATCGGATCATGCGTCCCCAATATCAGGGTTGAGCCATATTCTTCGCGTAACCCAAAAAGTATATCCATGATGGCTCTGCCATTTTCTCCATCAAGATTACCTGTTGGTTCATCCGCCAGCAAAATATCGGGACGCATAATCGAAGCGCGTGCCAAAGCAACGCGTTGCTGTTCTCCGCCAGATAATTGAGCCGGATAATGATCTGCTCTATCTCCAAGACCAACTGTGGCAAGCTCGTCCCTCGCAGTACGCATGGCATGCTTTTCACCTGCCAGTTCAAGAGGAATAGCCACATTTTCAACCGCTGTCATTGTTGAAATAAGGTGGAAAGATTGAAAGACGATGCCCATATGCGAGCGTCTGAACCGTGCTAGAGCATCCTCGCTCATAGCTGACAGATCACGTCCCAGAGCACTTATAGAGCCAGAACTGGCGCGCTCGAGCCCACCCATGACCATCAAGAGTGATGATTTTCCCGAACCAGATGGCCCTGTTAGCCCAACCGTTTCCCCAGCTTTAAAATCCAGTTTTATATCTTTTAAAATATGGACTGAACCAGCGTTGCTTTTAAGAGAAAGATTAACATCTTTTAGGCCAATAATCGTCTCGGTCATATCCGCATCCAGCTCTTAGGTTTGCTTTTTAAATCATATGGGGCTAATCCTTAGCAGAGCAAGAACAATCAACCGCTAGGGTCGGCATCTTTCAAACGCTAAATTGCCCTGTAACCTTTGAATGTAATCATCTTACTCTGCAGATGCCTCAATCAATATTGTTGATTGATTCTCATTGCAAATATCGAGAGGTGGCTGGATTAATCCAACCCCTTTCTTCCAATTAATAGGTCAATCAGGCCGCGCGATGCAGAAATTAGTTTTTGGCGTACTTGGACGACTTGCTATTGCGCTTCTATGACTCGACGCAATTTTTTACAGTGCTATAGTCTAAAAATGATTAACGTTTAAACACCGCAAGAATGAGCATTTGAGC
This sequence comes from Paracoccaceae bacterium, assembly GCA_029247845.1. Classification (GTDB taxonomy): domain Bacteria; phylum Pseudomonadota; class Alphaproteobacteria; order Rhodobacterales; family Rhodobacteraceae; genus LFER01. The sequence continues at coordinate 3,580 of JAQWKM010000099.1, forward strand.
GTTGCGGTTTTTGCCAAAACTGAATTTACAAACTTATTATGGCGTTTAATCAGGTATTGAGCAAGAGCGCATTCACAACCATCTATAATTTGAAGCGCGCGCTCACACCAGGGCTCAAAAATTAATTGATTGGCCACAATATGATCCGATATCTTAATGACTTGGATCACTTCGGGCACCAGTTGTTCTCTTGTAATCTCCATGGATCCACTGTCTTTGGTTATTCCTACGGAAAATAAAATTGAGCTTAAGTCTAACAAATTGTCCCTTCAGCATCATTTATCAAAAATAAATATTTAATGGAATAATAAAGGCTCATTTTGCATGGCTTCGGTTAAAGCTAACTAACACATCAAATTTATAACCATCTCCTGCCTTAGCTCTATCGGTAATTCAAAGCATCTAACTTTTGCTGCTGAAGTATTTTAGACTTTTTCCCAAGATATGCCCCCCAAGTCGTCACGCAAAAAGGTACACAATAAGTGAGTAGAATTTTAATTAACGACGGGTATTGCCCAAGCAAAATATTATCACCGTAGTTGATCGTAGTAAGCACTGTTCCAACCACGCACGCGGTTAGGAAAGCGTTTTTAGGTGTCCCATCCTTAAAAGCAATATTCAAGAATTTGGTGTTGTAATCATGTGCCATTACCGTGTGCCTTTAAAGCGCCGTAAGCCATTTTATTCATGACCTAGGCGGAAAATAATACAAAAAAATAATGATATTTCCAGTTAAATCTTAAAAACAGAGTGAACTGCTGTTGAACAGCATATTTTGGGGTCGCCCTAATGAAAAATACTAGGTATCAATTCAGAAGAACGACTAAAGTTGCCGTGTAAAAAATGTGTAGAACCAGAGCCTCAGATATTTCTTACCATTACAAAAGGTATAACGATGACGGATAACCCAAAATTAAAGCTTGTGTACTTTAAAATGCGGGCACTCGCAGAAGCGCCTCAAATTCTGATGAACGCCGCAGGCATAGATTATAAGTACCTCATGGCTTGGGAGTATTTCGGAAAACCCTGGAATGAAGCCAAGAACAGTGTCATTTTTAAGCAATTACCAATTTTGGTAATCAATGAAACAGACACTATTGCTCACAGTGGCTCAATTTTGCGATATCTTGCTAACTTGGCTGGGATGACGCCTAAAGACATGGTTTCCATACATAAAGCTGACGCTATTTTAGAGGCTGCACAGGAAATGTTTGCCCCACTGAACCCAACTATGAATTTTGCAGTTGGTAAAGATTACGAAGTAAAAAGCATTGAAATGCTGCCTAGCTTGGCATCAAAAGTCGATGATTTTGAACGTCTTTTGGCACTTGAGCCTGACGCGCCCTTTTTCATGGGCAATGAACCATGCCACTGTGACTTTTCTGTTTATCACCATATTTCGATGGCGCAGCTTATGCATTCCAGTATCCTGGATAATGCTCCGCATATCAAACAGCTTTTAGGCGCAGTCGAAGGGCTCCCCGGAGTAAAAGCTTATCTCGAGCAGCGCCCAGAACTAATTGATGTAGGAAAAGAGCCGAAACTGGTATTTGGTGGCCGTTCTGTCGCGACAGGCGTAATGCGTACTGACTAAACCTCATATTACCATCCTAAAGCTGTCTTGACTGAAATTTATCTAGACAATTAGTGGGAATTAAGAAATCTTTACAAATACTATTAAATAGATAAAGAAGCTATGAAACACTTGAGCTTATGATTTTTAGGGGTAATAAATTTCTTAAACAGAGCACAAGTGACGAGTAAAATACGTGAACGAATGAACTGTAGAAATATATGACTGAAATCTCACAAACCGAAGAAATTACCGCGCTTAAAAAAGAGCTTTCTAAGCTGAGACTCGAGACTAACTTGCGCAAATCTCTGGCGATGCAGCTCGAAAAGCAAAAACAAATTGCAGACGATGCCAAAGCTGTCGCCTTATCACAGTCTCAGCAGCTTGAATCCGTATCAGAGCAGCTTTCCAAGTATCTATCGCCTCAGATCTATGACCAGATTTTTAGTGGCAAACAAAGTGTCGAAGTCAAAAGCTCACGCAAAAAATTGACTGTATTTTTCTCCGACATTGTGAGTTTTACGAATATTTCGGATGAGCTTGAGTCAGAAGAACTCACAGCATTGCTAAACTTCTATTTGAACGAGATGTCCCAAATTGCCCTGAAATATGGTGGTACGATCGATAAGTATATCGGCGATGCAATCATGATTTTTTTCGGTGATCCAGAAAGTCTCGGACATGAAGAAGACGCCAGAAAATGCGTTTCTATGGCCGTTGAAATGCAAAAACGCTTAAGCGAATTAGAAGGCTACTGGGGGCCACATTTTGGGCTCAAAGAAGATCTAAAAATCCGGATCGGCATCAATACCGGGTATTGCACAGTTGGAAATTTCGGAAGTAATGACAGACTTGATTACACTGTGGTAGGAGGCGCCGTGAATTTAGCCTCCAGGTTAGAAAGCGCAGCTCGATCCGGTTCAGTTCTCGTGTCTCAGGAAACATATCTGATGCTTCAAGATTTCTTCGCCTTTAAATCGGCACAAGAGATTGACATCAAAGGTCTTGGACGCAAAGTTAGCTGCCACGAAATTGACCTTTCTGACACAAAAAAATCTACCGTGCGAAATTTCACTGGGACTGGCTTTGAATTAAAGATTAATTCTAACTTACTAGCCTTGGAAAATATTGAAGAACTCAAAGAGATCGTTTCAAACCTACAGGCCGTAGCCGAATAGACCTCCTCGCGCTGTCCATAGGCAGATTAGGTTTAATCTCTCAACTCCTCATCATAAACACCCCAAATTGATGTCTTGGGGACCCACCCCTTGTAACCGCCAGTAGTCAACTGGCACCACTTTAATTCACATTTTTCGATTTTGGCAATCACATCTTTTTCAAACCGTGCCACGATGTTTGAATTTTCATCTGGTCCGTTGGTTAAAGGTTGCATGTTAACTTTCAAAATAGCCGTGCGAACGCCCGATAGCAGAGAATAATGAACCCAACCGCCAGCCCCATCGATATCGCGCACGCGTCGCCAGTTTTCGTATTCGGCGTAAATCTCTAAAGGCATATGCTTACGCTTGTAAACCCAATCGATACGATGCGAGAGCGAAGGTCCCCGACGTGCATTTGCTTTACTTGCTTTAAGCGAAACAAAGCGCGGCAACGGCAAATTGGTCACGGCCCCCTTTTCAACAGCTAAAGCAGGCTCAGACAGTAAAATAATGACTGAAAATAATACTAATAAACGTTTCATTTCCTGCCTCTGAAGTTTGCACCGTAGTTTTTTGCAACGGGTTCTTGTGACTTTGTACAACTTGGGCCACTCTGAGATCAACAGGTTGTACAGAAATGGAGTGGGAATAATGCAATCAGACTGTTTAAGGGTGGCAGTAACCCGCCGGCTTCCAGAAGTCGTAGAGAAACGTATGGATGAATTGTTCGATGTTGAACTGTGTACGACTGATGCGCCAATGTCAAAAAGCAAGCTGATTGAAATAGTAAAGCGTGTCGACATACTTGTGCCTTGTATTGCCGACACGATTGACGCAGCCTTGCTTGGACAGGCCGGTCCACAACTCAAGCTGATTGCTAATTTTGGTGCAGGGTTCGACAATATTGATGTCAGCACGGCCCTACAGCGCGGGATTCTGGTCTCTAACACGCCTGGAGTGGTTGCAGATGATACAGCCGATATGACAATCGCATTAATGCTAAGCGTGACTCGGCGGATCCCCCAAGGTCTCTCCGCAATGCAGTCCGGAGAGTGGGCGGGTTGGTCCCCTACTAGCTTTCTGGGAGGCAGGATCAATGGTCGCCGTCTTGGAATTTTAGGCATGGGTCGCATTGGCCGCGCAGTGGCAAAACGCGCAAGTGCTTTTGGAATGCAAATCCATTATCACAATCGAAAGAGGTTGCGCAGCGAAATAGAAGAGGACGCGAACGCGACCTATTGGGAAAGCCTTGACCAAATGGTTGCTCGAATGGATGTTTTATCCATCAACTGCCCTCATACACCTTCGACCTTTCACCTGATGAACGCACGGCGCTTAAAGTTGATGAAATCCAATGCGGTCTTGATCAATACCTCTAGGGGCGAAGTAGTTGATGAAAATGCACTAACCCGCATGCTTGAAAAAGGGGATTTGGCCGGGGCTGGCCTGGATGTCTATGACCAAGGCAAAGAGCTAAACCCAAAACTTCGGACTATGGATAATGTCGTTCTCCTTCCACATATGGGGTCGGCTACGTATGAAGGGCGGATCGAGATGGGTGAAAAAGTAATAATCAATATCAAAACGTTCGCAGATGGTCATCGCCCACCTGATCAGGTCGTTCCCGCGATGCTATAGGCAATCTTACTCTGAAAGTGGTTACAGCTTCTTCTCAAGTTCAGAGAGCAAATGTTCGTGTTGGGATGGCAGCCGAAGGGCTCGACCAATTGTGTCAACAGGGTCATCAATTGCAAAGAAAGGAGGTATTGGTCACAACTTCAAACAAAATTTCATCTGGAACGCGAAAATAGATGGCCTTGAAGTAGGTGCGGTCTTTGACAGGGTTTACAGCATACCCCAAATTAATAAGAGCCTCCCGCACTCAAAGATGCGCGGCATCATCGCTTACTGAAAACGCAATATGATGTACTGATCAATCGTCTTCTTAGGCATTTGGGCATGTATCACAAAATACACATCCAAAAGGGTTTCCCCGAATTTGGAAGGCATGTGAAAGCGCGTCACCGTTTGGTCATAAGATAAAACCTGATAACCCGTTGCCGTTAAAATTTCTGAGATTTTTGATCCTTCAGAAACATTCAACTGGGCCGTGGAAGGGGCCGGAACGTCAACTTCGATCAAAGCAAGTTGCTCTCCGTCGGCGCCTCAAAAGTTCAAACGCAATTACCCTGAAAGGTCTTGCTGGAAAATATCTTTGGCGCCACTCGCCGCCAGACGGTCTAGCCAGAAAGGAATACTGCCCTTTTTTTGCAGCAACAATCACAACGCCAACTTCTCCAATCCCGCGCGGCCCTCACTTACGGTTTGGGAATGGAAAATACGTCATTACTGTTCCCGGTGTCCCAACCTGATCACCAAAGTAGAGATGATAGACAGAGGGATTATCAAATTGACGATCTTTTTTACTCGCCTAAGGCCAAGAAATCTAGTGAAAATTCATCGGTCTTAAGCGGATCACTTGCCATAGAGGTGATATGATGAATGCCGTTTAAATCGTTTTGCATAAAATTCATCCAAATATCTTAAATTTATATATAGAAAAGACGCGCTTATTGAAATAGCTGCATGCCTCTTTTTCACTGGTAAGCCCTATCAGACTAGGTACTGGGCACCGTTCGCCGTGATTGTCGATCCGTTAATAAAGCCAGCATCATCTGAGGCAAGAAAAACCACACAATGCGCAATTTCTTCTGGTTCCCCAAGACGTCCTGTTGGTATCTGAGCAATAGTTGCATCTCGGGCCTTTTCAGGCATCGCCATAACCATATCAGTCGCGATATATCCCGGACAAACGGCGTTTGCAGTGATACCAACGCGGGCCCCCTCGTGTGCCAGAGCTTTCGTAATACCAAGGTCACCTGCTTTTGCCGCCGAGTAGTTAACCTGCGCAAATTGACCTTTTTGTCCATTGATGGAACTGATTGTAATAATGCGGCCAAATTTGCGTTCCCGCATTCCGGGCCATAGTGGGTGTGTCATGTTAAACACGCCACTTAAGTTGGTATCGATCACTTCAGACCACTGCTCACGCGTCATTTTGTGAAACGGCGCATCGCGTGTAATCCCGGCATTATTGACGAGAACGTCAACTGGGCCTAAGTCCGCTTCGACTTTGGCGATGCCTGCTAGACATTTATCATAGTCTGCCACGTTCCATTTATAGGTACTGATCCCAGTTTCTTTAGAAAAGTTCACGGCCGCTTCGTCATTCCCAGCATAAGACGCTGCGACAGAATAACCTGCCTTTTTTAGAGCAACAGAAATTGCGGCGCCGATACCACGTGATCCGCCAGTCACAAGAGCTACTCTTGCCATGATTTCTCTCCTTAAAGATAAATTGTCTTGGCAATACTATTACGTTTATTGCGGCTAATTAGCAATATTATTTCGCAACCGACTCGTGTAATTTCTACGATTTTAATAAAAAAGGTTATGTAGTCTCTTTTCAATGCTATACTCAGGCACGTTCCAAGCACATAGCAACGCCCATCCCGCCACCAATACAGAGAGTAGCCAGACCTTTCTTGGCATCTCTACGCTTCATTTCGAACAGAAGAGTATTCAAGATACGAGCGCCAGAGGCTCCTATAGGATGGCCAATCGCAATCGCACCACCATTTACGTTCACAATGGAGGGATCCCAACCCATATCTTTATTTACAGCGCAGGCTTGTGCTGCAAAAGCTTCATTGGCTTCAACAAGTTCCAGATCTGAAGCAGACCAACCCGCTTTATCCAGCGCTTTACGGCTCGCATAAACCGGTCCAACGCCCATTACCGCCGGATCAAGTCCGACAGTCGCAAATGATGCTATACGTGCCAGCGGCTCGATGCCGCGTTTATCAGCTTCCCCAGCAGTCATCAAAAGCGCGCCGGCCGCACCATCGTTTAGGCCAGATGCGTTTGCGGCGGTCACGGTTCCATCCTTGATAAATGCTGGTCGTAGTTTCTGCATCGCTTCCATCGTCGCACCGTGGCGAATGTACTCATCCTGGTCGACGATAATGTCGCCACGACGGTTCTTGACCGTAACCGGAATAATTTCATCGACAAATCTACCAGCTTTTTGCGCAGCTTCAGCTTTGTTCTGCGATGCAACAGCCAGTTCATCTTGCATATCACGGCTGATTTGCCACTTTTCTGCAACATTTTCGGCGGTTTGTCCCATATGATAGCCATTGAAGGCGTCCCATAGTCCATCTCTGATCATGCTGTCTATGTGGGACATATCACCCATTTTTTGCCCTGCTCTAAGGTGGGCAATATGTGGTGAAAGTGACATATTTTCTTGGCCACCAGCTGCAACGATATCGGCATCGCCAAGTTGGACATGCTGAGCAGCTATTGCCACAGCACGAAGTCCAGATCCGCAGACCTGATTGATGCCCCAAGCAGCGCTTTCTAATGGTAATCCTGCATTTACATGCGCCTGGCGTGCTGGATTTTGACCCTGACCAGCGCTGAGGACTTGACCCAAAATGGTCTCAGATACTTCAGATTTATCAATTCCGGCGCGTTCGACCAAGGCTTCAAGGACCGTTGTCCCAAGATCATGGGCGGGGGTATTTGCAAAGGATCCAGTGAAGCTGCCAACAGGTGTACGGGCAGCTGTGGCTATAACTACATTTGTCATTTAACTCTCCAGAAAGCAGATAATGGTCATTTATGGGTCTGCGTATGACATAGCTCAGTTGCTGCAGCGCGGCAACTGCTAAGCTCTTGGGACGCTGTCTTGCCGCTATTGCCTAGTTCTGCATTAGGCTTCGCTTGCCACTACGGATTTATGGGTGGGAGGGCAAAATAATCACCCTTCTGACAGGAAATACAGACACTTTTAAACCACTGGCTGGCAGCAAAACTTTCAACAGTTTCGACCACAGAAAAATCCAAAAATGGTAAGAAATGGAGCTTATAGATAGCTTTAACAATAGTTAATTAGAGTTTTTTTCAATACCGCGAATGAATTTTTAGTCGATCTTAAGATTACCAAAACGGAACTCATTGAGAGGACGAAAGAGCGTCGATCCAGATCCAAAATCATCGGGTGCAAAGCTGATCCCTTGCTTTTGAATATTGCGCATAGACTTCATCACCAATTCGGGAACCGAAATAGCAGAATGTTCCGTAATCTCAAGAATAAGCCATTCTTTAAGGGTCGAATCGGTCCTCCATCCAAATGCCAAGATTTCGAGCCATTTGTCGGAGCCAATCGATCGTACAGACATATTTATGAGAGTGAAAAAATTGACACCCCGACCAAGGACCGCAATCCCATATCCAAAGCCAAACAATCGATCAGACGTCCCGTTTCGTGCTCTTGAATCTTAACGATAAATTGTCCCGCACTAATAATTCGTCCCTTTGGGTCACGTATGCTTATTAAAACATCATAAAAGACAAACTTGCGTGAGGCTGCGTCAAAGATAATCAGCTGAAAAGGCAAGCATGGCAATCAAATCCTTCACAGCTACGTCTACAGTGATAACTAGAGATATATTTTATAACGCATCAGCGTAAGCCAAGGGATTTTGCTCTTCCAAATTTATATCAAAGCTATTCAATTGGGCCATATTCACCTCTATTGTGTTCTCAGCTAGACTGGCAAAGATTAAATAATAAACATTCAACAAAACCAATTTCGTGAAATCCCACATGTCAGATGAGGAAAGATGCGGATGGGTTGGCACCGACCAAGTTTATATGGACTATCATGATACAGAATGGGGCATACCGGAATATAATAGCCGTGCGCTTTGGAAAAAGCTGATTCTTGACGGATTTCAAGCTGGTCTAAGCTGGATCACTATTCTGAAAAAACGTGATGATTTTAGAACCGCTTTTGCGAATTTTGATCCCAATTTTGTGGCCGACTGGGGGGAGAAAGCAGTCCTCACTCTTTTTCAAAACTCTGGCATCATTCGTCACAAAGGTAAAATTGAGGCATCAATCACCAATGCCCAGGCTTGGTAAAGGATTGAGGCCGACATAGGTTTTGACACGTTTCTGTGGAACTATGTGGGGGGGAAACCACAGATTAATTCATGGGAGAAACTCGATGAGATTCCTGCACAAACGCCTCTTTCAGTTCAAATTCCGAAAGACCTTGAAAAAGCAGGCTTTAAGTTTTGTGGGCCAACAATTGTCTATGCTTTCATGCAAGCTGTTGGCATGGTAAATGACCACCTGTCAACCTGCCCGTGTCATAAAAGAGTGAGCAAGGATCTCAATTAGCCAAAATATCATAAACGTGTTTTACATTAGATCAAGTCTTGGACTGTCAAGTTGCTACTTTTTCGCTAGACGACCAGCATGGCAACTGATGCAGTTTTCACCAAATAAAAATTTGATGAAAACGCAACATTTCTAGTAATGTTTTGAAATGACCGCAGCTCCGGTACCAAACATTGTCCCAGTAGACTTGCGCCCCAAAAGACCCGAAAAAAGAGGTTGGATCGATTGTTGGTCTGTCCTTGAACTGTGCACATTATCGGTTGATCCATTTTCATAATCCATCGTAGAACTTGGATTGGATGCAAAATCAACTGATAGTCGACAGCTTAGCTCAGCCGTGATAACATTCTGCTTATTGTTTTCTTTATCGCAGATCATTTCATAAGTCCCAAACACCGTGAAGCGGTCATTAACGCGGTATGCGGCAGAAAAGCCCACATAGCCGCTGCCATACGTCCAGTTGTTATCATAAAATACCCGAAAACTTTGTCGCCACTCCAACATCAGATATGAAATGATAGAGCAAACGCGCCTAGTATATATCAAAATCTATCCTTGAACCTTCGAATTTTGCTTTTGCAAAGCGGTAAGCGACAGAATCAGCAAACCCGTTCAACGCGAAACAAACCCGCGGCGCCAGCCAGCTTTGGTCCAGATCTGCGCTAAACGCGATTAAATTCATTCCAATTATGGTGTTAGTGCCACCCACTTGAGCACCAAGAAAAAATATTTATCAGAAAATAATTACCCTCAACATCTGAGCTTAAGTTTGACAGATTTTCTGTGTTGCCGTCCCCTTTCAAAGTAACATCGCTGTGATGGGATTCACGAGATAAGTGGATATTGGACGTAGGGGTAAAATACACCTGTTCTCCAAGTTTGTATCCTGACATATCTACATTTGACGGACCGCTCATCGATATTTCACTGAGCGAATAACCGTAATAGGCTTTCATTGTGTAAGGAATGGCCTTGTCAGAAAAAGCCAAGGACGCCAACGATAGACTTGAGAACAGCACAGGTGCTGCTGAAAACTAATTATTCATATTTTGCCTTAATAATATTATTATTGCTTGTCAGGAATATATGCCAAGAGGCGTTTCATATATTTTATTATTTTTATTTATGCTCAGGCTTGGTTAAAATTTGTTGCAGATTTGCCCAGCAAATGCGTTATAGAAATATTGAAGCTTCTTTATTTATGATTGACATACCCTGAAACTCATTTATACGCAGCTCTTCATTGGTGTTGGTGGACCCCGCAAGGGGAATCCTGTCAGGAAAAACCCAGAGGACAACGCCCTTCATAGTCGCCCCTACCTTAGGCGTCGTATCAACGAAGGAGATCAGCCGTGACCAAACGCACGTCTGCCAAGCACAAAATTGACCGCCGCATGGGCGAAAACATTTGGGGCCGCCCCAAATCCCCAGTGAATCGTCGCGAATATGGACCAGGCCAGCATGGCCAGCGTCGCAAGTCAAAACTATCCGACTTTGGACTTCAGCTTCGCGCCAAGCAGAAGCTAAAAGGTTACTACGGCGATTTGACTGAGAAACAGTTCCGCCGGATATTTACCGAAGCGGAACGGATCAAAGGTGATACCGGCGAAAACCTAATTGGCTTGCTGGAACGTCGCCTAGACGCCGTTGTTTACCGGGCGAAATTTGTTGCGACAGTCTTTGCTGCGCGCCAGTTTGTGAACCACGGCCACGTAACAGTGAACGGCAGGAAAGTTAATATCCCGTCCTACCGCGTTAAAGAAGGCGACGTGGTCGAAGTACGTGAAAGATCACGTCAGATCACTGTCCTGCTTGAGGCAGTACAATTGACTGAACGTGACGTGCCAGAATATATCACTGCAGACCACTCTAAGATGTCTGCAAAGTTTGTTCGCACACCAAGCTTTGGCGACGTGCCATATCCAGTCATTATGGAACCAAACCTCGTTATCGAATACTACGCACAAAACTAAGATAAAATTATCAAAGTGTAGTGCTGTGGCGGGAAACCGGCGCGGCTTTTTTATTGCGCTGGTCATAAGCCGCCCCCCTCGTTACTAAGAGGACAACATGGAGAAGCGGCATGTCAAAAATCAAGCTACAGCCCGGGATCGACCAGATCACCCTTTACGAAGGTGGAGCGGCATCGGTGACAGGCATCAGTAATGTGGTGAAGTTGAGTTCGAATGAGAACCCTTTTGGTCCAAGTAAGGATGCAATTGAAGCTTTTCGGCGCGTATCTCATGACCTGCATCGTTATCCCTCATCTGATCAGGCTCTCTTGCGGACAGCAATCGCGGCCGCTCACGATCTGGAAGCGGATCAGATAATTTGCGGTGTAGGAAGCGACGAAGTCCTCAGTTTCCTGTGTCAGGCCTACGCAGGTCCCGGAGATGAAGTTATACATACCGAACATGGGTTCGCACTTTACAAAATATGCGCACTTGCTGCTGGAGCAACACCCGTAGAGGTAAAAGAGCGCCAGCGTGTAACCGATGTAGAGGCAATACTTAAAGCATGCACATCCAAAACGAGGCTGGTTTTTATAGCCAATCCAAACAACCCTACGGGTACAATGATATCTGAAGCAGAAGTAAATCACTTAGCAGACGCTCTACCTGAACACATTTTATTGGTTATGGACGGTGCATATGCGGAATATATCAGTGGATTTGACGGCGGAGCTAAGCTCGTTGAAAGCCGTGAGAATGTCTTTATGACGCGAACATTCTCCAAGCTCTACGGGCTTGGCGGATTGCGCGTTGGCTGGGGATATGGCCCAAAACATATTATTGAGAATTTAAACCGCATTCGCGGCCCATTCAACCTTTCAGCTGCAGGTCTAGCGGCGGCTGAAGCGGCCGTCATGGACAAAGAGTATATTGAAAAGTGTCGCCTAGAAAACAATCGACTTCGCACTTGGCTGGCCGAAGCCTTGACCGAGCATGGCGTGATTTCTGATACATCGATGACAAACTTTATTCTGGCGCGCTTTGCGTCACAAGAAGAGGCAACTGCTTGTGACGAGTATCTGAAATCTCAAGGGCTGATTGTCCGGCAAGTTGCAGGCTATAAACTTCCCAATTGCTTGCGAATCACCATCGGGGATGAAAGCGCCTGTCGGCGTGTCGCCCATGCCGTTGGACAATTTCGGGAAGGTGCGAGATGAGTATCGTCTATGACCGCGTCGCTCTGATTGGCCTCGGTCTGATTGCTTCTTCGATGTTTTGGGCGATCAAACGTTCAGGACTTGCGAACGAAGTGACAGGTTTTGCTCGCTCCTCTGAAACGCGCCAAACTGCGCGGCGCATCGGGTTGTGCGACCGCGTCTGTGAGACAGCAAAAGACGCAGTGGAGGGCGCTGATCTCGTGGTTCTTTGCGTTCCAATCGGTGCTATGGAAGCCGTTGCAAAAGATATTTCATCCGCCTTAAAACAAGGCGCAACGGTTAGCGACGTGGGTTCGGTCAAGCGCGCTGTCATAGATGCGGTTGCCCCCAGCATCCCAAATAATGTCCACTTTGTTCCCGCCCATCCGCTAGCAGGAACCGAACATTCCGGACCAGAAAGTGGATTTGCCACCCTTTTTGATAATCGCTGGTGTTTACTGGTGCCGCCAGAAAATGCCGACGAGAGCGCGATAGATAGGCTGTCAACTTTTTGGCAGGGGATGGGATCAAATGTGAATCGAATGGATGCAGACCATCACGATCTGGTTCTGGCTGTCACAAGCCATGCCCCACATCTGATTGCTTACACGATGGTTGGCGTCGCGGATGATTTGCGCCGAGTAACCGATAGTGAAGTTATAAAATACTCGGCTGCAGGATTTCGCGACTTTACCAGAATAGCCGCCTCTGACCCAACGATGTGGCGCGATGTATTCTTGACCAATAAAGACGCTACACTGGAAATTCTAGGCCGCTTCACAGAGGAACTTTTTGCCCTGCAACGGGCCATTCGGCAGGCGGATGGCGACCATTTACATAACTATTTCACGCGCACCCGTTCAATTCGACGCGGTATTATCGAAGCGGGACAAGATACAGATCAACCTGATTTTGGCCGCTCAGCTAGCGCAGAGCGGGACGAAACGTAGCGTAATCACGGCTTGGACTTAGTCTGACGTTACGTTAAGCTAGAAGCCAAAAGCGTCTTTAGATTTATCTATGTGCGATCAGGAGAAAATCTCATGCCAGAGCCTTTAATCGCACAATCCATTGACGATATCGTACCGGTCGAAAAAGCAGCAAAGATAAGTGGACTAGATTATATGCTGGCCATTCTGCACGGAGAATTTCCAGCACCACCGATTAGCCAGACCATGAATTACAGCCTGATTGATGTCACCTCTGGCAGAGTAGTTTTTCGTGGGTCACCTAATTTTTCCACTCTTAACCCCATGGGAACAGTCCACGGCGGATGGTACGCAACTTTGCTAGACAGCGCCATGGCCTGCGCTATCTCAACGAAGGTTGACGTCGGATTTATTTCTTCAACAATTGAATTCAAAATCAATATAATTCGTCCAGTTCCTCTAGGCATGGAAGTCGATGTCATAGGTGAAACCGATCATGCTGGTCGCTCGACAGGCGTTGCCAGTGGCCGCATTGTAGGGGTCGATGATCAAAAGCTCTACGCGACGGGCTCAACCACTTGTATAGTAATGAAAGTTCCCTAGCCTCTGGGGCTCAGAGATATCAAAATGGTCGGTCCCTTAACCGTTACGCCGTTTTCAAGGAATGCGCTATTTTAAGTGTATAGCTCTATATCTTGAGGGTCGTGATTTTTACGAATTAAGATACTTTTAACAAATACTTAGACTTCAACCCACGCCAATTTATCGAGCAAGTAATGACAACTGCAGTCTTAAACATCATTTGTTGTGTTGCGTTGCCACTGCCCAGAGCTTAAAAAACAAACAAGCGAGGCAATTCCAAATAAATAGGTTAAACAGAATATGCAGAAAACTCTCATAATTTATTCCACAACTGATGGCCAAACCCAACGGATTTGCGAAAGATTGACTCAGGCATCTGATACGTCAAAGCTTGTTTCTATGGCGCAGGTCGCAAATGAAACGCTGGCCGATTACGATCAGATCGTAATCGGTGCCAGCATTCGATATGGCAAACACCAACCAGCTGTTTATCAATTTATCGAGAAAAACCGAGCTTTGCTTACCAAGACAAAAACTGCCTTTTTTAGTGTCAATGTAGTTGCGCGAAAACCTGAAAAGAATTCGTCTGAGACTAACCCCTACATACAAAAATTTCTTGAACTGTCCGGTTGGAAGCCTGACATTTTGTCGGTTTTTGCCGGTAGGCTCAATTATCCCCAATACCGGTTTATAGACAAATTCATGATCCGCCTGATCATGTATATGACTAAAGGCCCGACTGATACATCACAGGCCTATGAATTTACCAATTGGGCAAAAGTTGATGAATTTGCCAGTACTTTGGCCAAACAAAAATCGACCCAGGCAAGATTATCCCAATAAATTGACTGATGCATTCACGGCTTCATATTTGGGAAGTAAAATACTTTGGTTCTTTAGAATTGGCGCTCAGCGCTTAAAGAAAAATGGCCTTGCTTCTGCTTTATTTGTAGAATTAGCTTGATCTGGGACAGATCGTGCTTACGCTGGACAATTTGTAGAGAGTAGGTAAACCTGCACCGAAAAACATCAATGGGAGAATGATATGAAATTGGGAACACTGGCGCTAAAGAGTGCGCTGATATCCGCCGTAGCAGCCTTATCTAGTACTGCAATAGCAGATACAAAAGTGGGAATGATAACCACATTGTCTGGAGGGGGCGCAGGCCTTGGTATTGATGTACGCGACGGATTTATGCTCGCAATCAAACAATCTGAGCGCAGCGATATTGAAGTGGTAATCGAAGATGATCAGCGTAAACCCGACATCGCAGTACAGCTTGCAGATAAAATGGTGCAATCAGAAAAAGTGGATGTTCTTACCGGTATCATTTGGTCCAATCTCGCAATGGCGGTTGTACCGTCTGTGACTGCACAGGGGAAAATATATCTTTCGCCCAACGCCGGACCTTCGCCGCTTGCCGGTGCTGGTTGCCATCCAAATTATTTCAATGTTGCATGGCAAAACGACAGCCTACATAATGCAGGTGGCGCTTATGCACAATCTGAAGGCTATAAGAATGTGTTTATCATGGCGCCAAATTATCCAGCGGGAACAGATGCTTTAAATGGCTTTAAAGCTCTTTATAAGGGCGATGTGGCCTCTGAAGTTTATACAAAACTGGGACAAACCGACTATGCATCTGAAATTGCACAAATCCGCGCCAGTGGTGCTGATGCGGTGTATTTCTTTCTGCCCGGCGGCATGGGTATCTCTTTCCTGAAACAATATTCTGGAAGCGGTGTCAATATTCCTGTGATTGGACCTGCGTTCAGCTTTGACCAAGGTATCCTGCAGGCGGTTGGGGCTGCTGCACTTGGCGTGCGAAATACATCCCAATGGAACAAAGACATAGATACCCCAACCAATCAGGCCTTTGTGAGCAGCTTCTTGGCTGAGTACGAGCGTCTGCCTTCGCTTTATGCAAGCCAAGGCTTTGATACGGCCAATCTTTTGCTCAGCGCTTTGGAGACAGCCAGTGTCTCGGACAACGCAGGCTTCCGTTCGGCCCTCAAAGCAGCAAATTTCATATCCGTCCGGGGAGACTTTAAATTTGGGTCAAACAACCATCCAATCCATGATGTCTATATCCGCGAAGTTGTAAAAGAAGGCGATGTATTCACCAACAAGATCATTGGTAAAGTTCTAAACGATCATGGTGATCCCTACGCCAAAGACTGTAAAATGTAAGTATCCCGGTCGGGCCCTAATTATGGCCCGACCACCACAGGCTTTTTTAAATGACATTTGTTTTACTCGCTGAACAAATCCTGAACGGCGTACAATTCGGCATCATGCTATTTCTTATGGCGGCAGGCCTGACACTAATTTTTGGTGTTATGGGTCTTATAAACCTAGCACATGGGTCACTTTATATGATTGGTGCCTTTGCTGCTGCTGCGGTCGCAGGGATGACAGGATCCTTTATTATGGCCCTGCTTGCAGCCCTAATTGCATCTGCTGCTGCCGGCGCCTTGGTCGAGCTACTAGTCATTAGGCGTCTCTATAACAAAGATCATCTAGACCAAGTCTTGGCAACCTTTGCGCTTATCTTGATTTTTTCGGAAGGCACGCGATGGGTATTTGGCTCCTTCCCGCTTTTTCTTGATATACCAGCATCTCTGTCAGGGCCTATGACCCTGCCTGGCGGCATTCAATATCCACTCTACCGATTAGTTTTGATCGGTGCGGGTCTATCAGTTGCACTTGGCCTTGGCCTTATGATCACAAAGACGCGTATCGGAATACAAATACGCGCCGGCAAAAATGATCGAGAGATGATTGCCGCATTGGGCATAAATATTTCAGGCCTTTATACGCTTATATTTTCTCTAGGGGCGGCATTGGCTGGTCTTGCTGGGGCTTTGGTTGGAGCGATCCAATCGGTTCAAGTTGGCATGGGCGAACCTGTTCTTATACTTGCCTTTGTCGTCATCGTCATCGGTGGCATCGGCTCGATCAAAGGCGCTTTAATCGGAGCGCTCCTGGTTGGGTTAACCGACACATTGGGCGGTATTTTTCTACCTGAACTGCTAAAGTTTGTGACAGATCCGTCCACCGCAACATCTATCGGTTCATCTCTTTCCTCCATGGCGATTTATATTTTAATGGGGGCAATTTTGATCTGGCGTCCAACAGGATTGTTCGGAACAAAGCTATGATACGCGAGCATCAACTTAACAAAATCATATTGAGCATCTTTCTCATAATTCCCCTTTGGGCCTTCGTGACAGATGAGCCCTTTACCATAACGTTGATGACGCGAGCCACTGTTTTTGCTCTGGCAGCAGTGGGATTAAACATCGCTTTGGGGTTGGGGGGACTGGTCAGCCTTGGACATGCCGTTTTCTTTGGAATTGGCGGCTACTCTATGGGTATTCTGGCCTGTCATGCACAGACCTACACGCCTTTGATGGAGTGGCCAATGCTGGTGTCTGGCAGCAAATCAATGCCTTTGATCTGGATTAATGCAGTCATCATGTCAGCCCTTGCTGCCCTGCTGATTGGCATCCTGTCGTTGCGTACTTCTGGGGTCTATTTTATTATGATTACCTTGGCGTTTGGTCAGATGTTCTTTTTCTTCTCAATCAGCTGGTCAGCCTATGGTGGTGAGGATGGCCTCTCTATTTATATTCGCAACGAATTTCCTGGGCTCAACACGCTGGTACCGATCCAGTACTATGCTTTGTGCCTTGCACTCTTATGCACCGTATTATGGATAAATTCCCGGCTTATAAATTCACCCTTCGGCCTGGCCCTGAATGCAGCGCGTCAAGTTCCCGAGCGTGTGGAAACAGTCGGGCTTAACCCGATGCGCCTCAAGCTCGCAGCCTTTATTATCTCAGGTGCGGTGACAGGCCTCGCAGGGGCACTTTTTGCTGATCTCAACCGCTTTGTCAGCCCTACGATGTTCAGCTGGCAAACAAGCGGGGAGATCATGGTATTTGTCATCATTGGCGGGGTTGGCCGACTGTTCGGCCCCGTTGTGGGGGCATTGATGTTTGTTGCCCTCGAACACTGGCTTGGCGGTCTTAGCGATTTTTGGCATATCTACCTTGGCATCTTATTATTGGGAATTGTGCTTTTTGGGCGCGGCGGTCTCATCGGGATGATATGTGGGGAGGCCCGCCAGCATGAATGATATCGTGCTTGCCACAAAAGGCCTGACCAAACGTTTCGGTGCTTTGACTGCCAGCGAAAATATTACACTTGATTTGAGAGCGGGTGAAATCCACGCAATCATTGGGCCAAATGGAGCAGGAAAATCAACCCTCATTGCACAGGTTTGCGGCAGTCTCAAGCCCGACAGCGGAACCGTACATTTTCTTGGTCGCGATGTGACCCAAAAAACAACGCGCAGTCGCGTCCAGGCCGGGCTTGCACGATCGTTCCAAATTTCCGCTTTATCCATGGAGGACAGTGTTTTACAAAATGCGTTGCTCGGCGCACTGGGCGCATCGCGCAACCCTTGGAGATTTTTCAAACCTGCCCTTGAAGATCCAACGCTCGTTGAGCAGGCTGAACATGCGCTTGAACGCGTGGGGCTTTCGGGTCATGCAACCCAACGTACATCCGAGTTAAGCCACGGCCAACGCCGCCAGCTCGAAGTGGCAATCGCTCTGACATTATACCCAAAAGCTTTTATCATGGATGAGCCAATGGCTGGGCTGGGCTCCGAAGGATCTGTGCAAATGACAGATTTTCTCGATACATTACGCAAAGAAGCCCCAATCCTTCTGGTGGAACACGATATGGATGCTGTCTTTGCCCTAGCAGATCGTATAAGCGTACTCGTGTACGGCAAAGTGATCGCTACAGGTACTGTTGAGGAAATTCGCACAAACCCACATGTGCGGGATGCCTATCTTGGGGAAGAGGCATGAGTTTATTGCAGCTGTCAGAGGTCTCGACTTCATATGGGGCTAGTCAGGCCCTCTTTGGGGTGAATTTGGATATTGCTCAGGGCCAAGTAGCCGCGTTGATGGGGCGCAATGGTATGGGCAAATCTACCACTGTTAAATGTATCTGCAGAATGTTGCCGTCAAGCGGCCAAATCGTCTTTGATGGACAAGACATCACCCATCTACCAAGCCATCTCGCGGCGCGTCTTGGCATCGGTTTGGTTCCAGAGGGTCGGCGCTGTTTTAAAGATCTGAGTGTTTATGAAAACCTCGTTGCGGCCCAGCAATCAGGTTTATGGAATTTTGCGAAAGTCGTTGATCTTTTCCCGCGTCTTGGTGAACGCAAATCGCAGCTTGCAGCCTCACTTTCAGGCGGGGAACAACAAATGCTTTCCATTGGTCGCGCACTGATGACTAATCCTCGGCTGCTTATTCTGGACGAAGCGACAGAGGGCTTGGCCCCATTAATCCGGCAGGAAATTTGGAGTGTGATTTCCAAACTAAAGGAAGATACCGGCCTGTCTATTCTCGTGATTGATAAATCGCTCAAAGAGCTTCGGTCCGTCTGCGATAAAGCCGTGGTCCTCGAACGCGGACGCACAGTTTGGGGCGGACAAATGAAAGATCTAAACCAAGATATAGCCGAAAAATATTTAGGTGTTTAGAGAACTTTATCCCAGAGCAAAGAGGCGCACATGTTGTCCGCCTTAGCGTCTCTTAGACAAAAAGCATATTCAGAATAAGAAAAATAATGCCCGACAACGCGGCGGCGGCCGGGACGGTGATTACCCAAGCCGCGATAATTGTCATAAAGTGGGAGCGTCTGACCAATTTGCGCCTTTTGCGCTCTTCCGGTGCCATAAACTGACCCGGTCTTCCAATCGCAAGCTTTTTGCGAACACGGCGCTCTGCTTCATATTCCCGATAAAACCCAACGCCAAAAATTGCGCCAACTGCAATATGTGTGGAACTGACGGGCAAACCAGCCCAAGAAGCCACAATGACCGTGATCGCCGCTGAAAGGGAGACGCAAAAGGCGCGGATCGAATTTAGCTTGGTAATCTGGCTGCCGACCATACGGATCAGTTTGGGACCAAAGAGAAAAAGACCAAAAGATATACCGAAAGCCCCAATCACCATCACCCATATAGGGATGGACACTTTCGTTGCTGCATCGCCAAACTCCATAGCATGCACGATCGCGGCCAACGGGCCTACTGCATTAGCAACATCGTTAGCCCCATGGGCAAAAGAAAGGAGAGCTGCCGAAAAAATCAGGGGAATAGTGAACAAAATCTTGAGCGATTTATTACGATTTTCAAGACCCTCAGACTGCTTACGAATTGCGGGGCGCGACAGTGTATAAAACAGTAAACCTGTTCCTAAACCAATTAACAAAGCTGTTTGTAAATCAATCTGTATAACGCGTTTTAGACCTTTTAGAGCAAGATATGAGGCGAAAGCCGCAGCCATAATTGCTATCAAGACTGGCACCCAGAGACGCGACGCAGCAATCTTATCTTCTTGGTAAATAATATGGCGTTTAATAAAGGCTAGGAACAAAGCTGCAATCACACCACCAAGCATAGGTGAGATCACCCAGCTTGCAGCAATTTTGCTCATTGTAGGCCAATTCACCGCACTAAACCCAGCCGCTGCAATACCTGCCCCCATAACGCCACCCACAACCGAATGCGTGGTCGAGACAGGTGCGCCGAAAAAAGTGGCCAAATTGACCCAAAGAGCCGACGAGATCAAAGCGGCCATCATGGCCCATATAAAAATTTCGGAATCTGCAATGCTGGTGGGATCGATTATACTCTTAGAAATTGTGCTGACTACATCTCCGCCCGCAAGAAGAGCGCCTGCGCTCTCTGCAGCAGCGGCAATCAAAATCGCGCCACCCATTGTCAGCGCATTCGCACCAACTGCTGGGCCCATATTATTGGCGACATCATTTGCCCCAATATTAAGCGCCATATATCCACCAAATATCGCAGCTATCACAATAATGAGGGAGCGCTGTTCATCAAAAAACAGCATAGATCCAACACCTGCAGCCACAAGAAAAATGAGAGAAATAACAATACCCACAAGTGGTCGTGCAACATACTGGGTGGCCAATTCTACTTGGCTCAGACGTCCCAGATCCCGATCCAAGGTTTTCCACTGATTATTTAAAGGAACAGACATTTTCACCTCGGGAAAACAAGAAAGATTGGTGTTGCCAAGGCAGCTACAATTGAGGTGGTTTTTATGCAAGAGGAAAGTTAATTTGGGTTTAAATTATGCTAATGATTTTTTTTAATTCTGGCTCTGAGACCAACTTAATCGCTTCTGCTTTACAGAACCAGCGCCGTTTCCGCGCATCACTTTCTGGAAACTGCTCTTCTAATTTATCCACTTTGACGGAATAAACATCGACCAAACATGGCAGTTCCGTTCCATTGCCTTGAACTTTTTTATATGAATACGCTCCAATCATATCACCTTCGATGCGGCCTTTGCTAACACCGGCATCTTCCCAAGCCTCTTCCAAAGCGGTTTGTGGAAAATCTTTGCCTTCCATAGGCCAGCCTTTGGGTATAATCCATCGCCCAGATTTTAAACTTGTAACCATTAAAATTTCTTTTCCCGAGGCACCTTTACGGATACAAATTGCTGCAACTTGCGTCGCGCTTGGCCGCCAAACCATTAGGCGCTAATGCTCCTACTATGGTCCTTGGAACCCAGCCTAATTTTGCTAACAAATTGAACCTGCTCAATATTATTTCGCTACTATACAAATCTTGTGGGAAATTGCAACTTTGCACACCAAATAGAAAATTGTCCTTGAAAAACTGACGGTTTTAAAAGTGTAATCAATCTCTTATAATTGCTGCACTCAAAAATGGCGTGATCTGTTTTTTGACAGAATTTATCACAAAAGATTAAGCTATCTTTAAAGCTAAATCTGCAAATGGGCCACCTGTGACCTGATCTTCATTTGTGAATGAGGTTTAAACCAATAAAATACAAATTTGCAGTAGTCTTATTACGTAACTCAGCTTAGATATTGTCGTCGTCAACAGCCATAACGAGGGTGGTCCTACTATAAGCAAAGGCTAGGGTAACAAACGCATCGGCAACATGTTCTACATTAATTTTTTTATCAAGTTTTCAACCATGTAAACATCGTCCACAACTCCAAGTGCCTACGTCCGTTGAGAATTAAAATCATCTGTCAAAAGTCTTGACCTGATGCGATCAGCAGACTTCCTGCAAAATGCTCTCGCGCTGGGTACCTATAGTGCTTAAAATATTTTAAAACCTTGTGCAGGGTGGTTGTAACGCAAGGATTCGGCCAGTTAGGTTGGGGCTTGTGTTCCTATTTATGACAGTGAACAGTCTCTCAAAACGAATACGCAGATTTTACTGGAGTGTATTAATGTTGTTTAAAATGGTCAAAACAAGATTGGGGGAGGAAAGAGAACGAAAATGCATGATCTTCTGATAAAAAGTGCTCTTTTTGTGACATGCGATCGCAATCATAAGATCGTATATGACGGGACCATGGCGATCCGCAATGGTCGCATTACAGCTTTGGAGCCAAGCGACAGTGACGCAGCCGGTCAGCTTCAAGCCCATAAAACAATCTCTGCAAAAGGACGGCTCGTGATGCCGGGGCTGATTAATATGCATTGCCATGCAGGGGATAGCCTATTTCGAGGGTTGGTCGAGGGTTTGACGCTGGAAAGTTGGCTGAGAAGAGTTTGGATTGCCGAAAAGGCGATCCTAACACCGCAAACAACCTATCTTGGATCGGTACTGGGACTGGCTGAAAACCTCCTCGCAGGGGCAACTACTGTTATGGATATGTTCTGGTACCCCAACGAAACAGTGCGGGCGGCAAACGATCTGGGCATGCGTCTTTCTACGGGTGGTATTTTCTTTGACTTGCCAGGGATCGGCGACAGGATGCATGTCAATTACATAAAAGAAGCCGAAACGTTTATGGCAACGCATCAAGAGAGTGAAACTATCTTTCCAGCGATCCTACCACATGGCTCCTATACGGTTAGCCCCGAGCATTTGGAAGATGCCAAAGCAATCAGCGATCGTTACGGAGCTCTATTTAGCACCCACGCGGCCGAAACGCAGGCAGAGCAGTCCGATATCTCAAATCGTTATGGAAAATCTGTGATCCGGCACCTTGAGGCGCATGACCTTCTTGGACCACGCAGCATTCTTGCCCATTGTGTACATGTCGATAAAACTGAAATCAAAATGATGGCCGATAGTGGGACAATTGTAGCCCATAATCCAATGTCAAATCTCAAACTGGGGTCCGGTATCGCACCAGTCTATGAAATGCTGGATGCAGGCATTAATGTGACCCTTGGGACAGATGGCGCAATAAGCGGCAATGATCTGGACATGTGGCTGACAATGCGGCTGGCGGCAAGTCTGACAAAAGGGGTAATGATGCGCGCAGATGTGGTCACCGCCAAACAAGTCCTTCACATGGCGACCTTGAACGGAGCGGAAGCATTGGGGCAAAGTAAAAACCTCGGTAGCCTTGAGCTCGGTAAGGCTGCGGACTTCATTGTGCTGGATTTAAATTCAATCCACGCAGTACCCATGTTCGACCCAATCAACCATCTGGTCTATTCAACCTCCAAATCTGACGTTCGCGATGTTTTTGTCGATGGTAAGCAAATAGTTCGTGATGGTAAGGCTACCAAAGTAAACATGGATCAAACAATCGAAAATGTGCGCGCACTAGCGCCTTCTATAAAAGCGAGCTTGGAGTGAAGCACTATGACTTTATCAGCTGATGAAAGAGTAGCTCAAGTTTCAAAGGCGCGCAGTGTGCTTGAAGATATGATTTCGGACCCCCTCGAAGCGACCTTGATCCTTGGATCAGGGTTGGGCGGGTTGGTTGAAACTATAAAACCAGAGAATGTGATGGAGTATCGCCAAATACCAGGCTTTGCGATCTCCACAGCGCCCTCTCATGCTGGACGATTGATTATAGGAGAATTGGGCGGAAGACGCGTCGGCATCATGCAGGGCCGCATGCATCTTTATGAAGGTTGGAGCCCGATTGATATTGCTCTGCCCATTCGGGTTTTGCGCACGTTGGGAGCAACGCGACTGGTTGTGACCAATGCGGCTGGTGCGCTAAATACCGACTTTGACCCTGGCGATGTGATGCAGATCTCAGATCATATCAACCTGACAGGACAAAACCCGCTTATTGGGCCACATGATGACCGCCTTGGCCTGCGCTTTCCCGATATGTCAGACGCCTATGACAGTCGTATTCAAGCAATATGCCAAAGCTGTTTTAACAATGATGGTATCCCTCTGCAACGCGGTATTTATGCCGGTATCACTGGTCCGTCGCTTGAGACGTCAGCAGAGCGACGCTTCATTCGGCAATTGGGCGGCGATGTCGTTGGCATGTCCACTGTGATGGAAGTAATTGCAGCTAAGCAAGCAGGCTTTGAAGTTGCAGGCCTCTCAGCCATCACAAACAAAGCAGACGGAGGAGCAGATCAACAACCGGACACAATTGAAGAAGTGCTGGCCTATTCCGCTGTTGCGGGGGATAAGATACTCAGAGTGTTACCATCGCTATTGCGCGCATGGGATCAAGATAAAAAGGCAGATCCGGCATGACTGGACCTGTACTTGTAAACGAATTACTTAATTTAAAGGGTCGTCGCGCTCTTATAACTGGCTCTGGTCAGGGCATTGGGCTAAGCATCGCGCGTAGACTGGCCCAAGCAGGGGCATCCGTGATCCTGCACGGGCGCAAGGACACAACCGCCCTTCGTGACCTATCTGAGGAATTAAGTGCTCTGCCCGGGGGAAGTGGGCTGATCCTCGCAGATTTGAGCACGTCGCAAGGATGCGCCGCTTTGATGCAAGAAGTCCAAGAGACTAATGGCCGCTTGGATCTTTTGATCAATAATGCTGCCGATCAAGGCATCGCGGCCCTGTGTGATCTTGATCCGGATAGCGTCACCTCAATGTTGTCGACCAATATGGCAGCGCCAATACTTCTGACACGCGATTTTGCACGCCAAGCCAAACCCGGGGCGGCCATTGTGAATATCTGCTCGATCGAAGCCATTCGGCCCAGTCTTGGACATAGTCATTATGCCAGTAGCAAGGCTGGTCTTTTACAATTCACGCGGGCGGCTGCATGCGAACTTGGCCCAAAAGGCGTGCGCGTCAATGCGGTTTGCCCAGGCTTGATTGACCGGCAAGGTCTCAATCAAGACTGGCCAGAAGGCCTAAACAGATGGATTGAGAATGCCCCATTGCAGAGGATCGGCACTAGTAATGATGTCGCGAATGCTGTTTTATTTCTAGCCAGCGATGCCTCTGGATTCATCACTGGAAGTTCTCTCAATGTGGATGGTGGGATGGATTGTATTTCGGGTTGGTAAAGGAGACACATCATTGGCTGAACTGAATGCAACTAAATTAGATAGCGCTGCGCGCCATGAGTTCTGGACTGAAGAAAGGTGCTTCATCACCGAATTGATGAATTCGCCAGATCAGCCAAATGCCTCATTGGCTCTTTCCCGTGTAGAGCCAGGCGTCACCACACAGCTTCACGCCTTAGATGGACTGTGCGAAACCTATACGGTCACAAAAGGCACCGGACTTGCGGAAATAAATGGTCAAGTTCACCGTCTAAATCGCGGCGAGAGCCTGATGATACCAGCCGGAGCTTCACAGCGGATTACAAATGACGGACCTAACGACCTAGAGTTTTATTGCCTTTGTACACCACGGTTTGTAGCCAATTCGTATGTCAATTTGGAAAGCTGACCACAGTATTTGCCATGCGCCTTGCCAAATCACTTTAAGCCGATCCAAAGCGTCGCTGCCGAGGCCAACTTACACTTAAATTTTAGTGCGCCTACCGGAGGAAAATTATATTTTCTTTGCAAAGAGTTGACTAAGGACAAACATTGTTAAAGCAGCGGATGGACCGATGCCTAGCGCAAAGAGAACCGTTCCCACACCCACGACCCCGCCAATGAGCCACCCCACCAGAACAACGCTCAGCTCCAATGTATTTCGCACCATGGCAATCGGCAAATTTGTAATTCTTTGCATTCCAGTCATTAATCCGTCTCTAGGCCCGGGTCCTAAGTTCGATGTCAAATAAATACCCGTCCCAATGCCAGTAACAAAGACACCACATGCGACTTCTAGGATTTGAAAAGAGAGGCTCTCAAATCTGGGCATGAAAGGCAAAAAATATTCAATAACCAAGGCTACAATGATCGCATTCATAATGGTGCCGATCCCTGGAATCTGTCGCAACGGGATCCAAAGGAGCAAAACTCCGGCGCTGACAAGAAAGACGGTGAACCCAATGCTCCATTGGGTAAAACTTTCGATGCCTTGCGCCAAAACCATCCAGGGGCTGACACCAATGCCGGCCGCAAATATTAGTGCCTGACCTAAACCAAAGATTATCAGTCCAAGGTTTAGGATGATAAATGGCAACACAGGAGGGCGCATCGTAAGCGCCTTTGGTGCTGTCCAAATTAGGACTGGGACTGATTTCAACGAGAGGAATGCCGGCAACAATTTCATGTTAAATCATTCTTAAATTTGCGAAGGTCACTCCTACTAAAAGATGTGCCACTTGATCAAGTGGCACATTTAGACCAGCAATTTATCCGATTTACCACAAGACCATCAGTCCTGACTGGTTTTTGACGCCCAGACGATAAACAGCTACTTTTTTTCTCGATCCCACACCTGTGCACTAAGACCTTTATTGCGAAAGATAGCCTTACTCAACTTGCCTGAACTGGTTTTGGGTAAAGCGTCAGCTATCTGAATGAACCTTGGAACTGCAAATTTTGGCATAATCTGAGTGCAATATTCGATCAGCTTGTCAAAATCAAAACTCTCTTTGCTTGCAGCGACAACGATGGCTAGGACCTCTTCCTCGCCTCCCGCTTCATCTGTCTTGACGCCAATGACCGCGCTTTCCAAAACTGCTTTATAACTGTTGAGTGCCTGTTCCACCTCATATGCCGAGATATTTTCGCCGCGCCGCCTGACACAATCCTTTATGCGATCAAAATAATGCATGCGTCCTTTATCGTCAAAATAACACGCATCCCCAGTATGGAACCAAAGATTTCTCCATGCCTCGACGGTTTTGTCGGGCATTTCAAAATATCCAGAAGAAAAAACACCCGCATAACGTGGACGAATGAGCAATTCGCCAATCTCGCCTATTTTTAATAGTTCATCGTTTTTGGGATTGGCAATGACCGCCTCATAGAGGTCGGATTTCAAATAGCCTGTGCATCCAGGTATCAGTTCATCCTCGGACAAGTCCCCCCAAAAGACGATCCCACTTTCTGTCATGCCAAAGGCTTGATACAATTTTACACCAAACCGCGTTTGAAATTTCTCCCCCCATTCTTTGGCAATAGGCACCGCACAGATCAACCTAAGAGCATGCTGCTGATCTAAATCCGTTTCTGGCGTATTAAATACGAACTCAGTCATAACACCGAGCGTATTGGTCAGCGTCGCACCTGAATCAATACAGTGTCTCAACCAATTTGTCGTACTAAAACGTTCGACGCAAAAAATAGCCGAGCCTGCAATCAGACATCCAATAAATTGCATGTTGAGGGCATTAACGTGAAAGAGCGGCATACAGATATAGTAAATATCATCTTCAGTCTGTTTTAGGCCATCCACCTGACCAACCGCATACGAGAAAAAATGGCCATGAGGCAGTAGAACACCCTTTGAAGGTCCTGATGTACCAGAAGTATACATAATAGCGCATATTGTATGAATTGACGGGACAAAAGTAATCACTGGACAATCAACACTCTCTGCAATGAAATCTCCAAAGCTATGTGTTTCTTCAGCCTGTAACGCTCGCGGTAAATCCACGACTTCGTTATTCCCAGAAATAACGACCACGCCTAAATCTGCATCCAACGGGTTTAAACCCGCAAAAGCCTTGATAAGTGATTGCTCCACAATCACCATTTTAGGCGCACAATTCGTAAATTGATGCTGTAAGAAAAGACCTTTCAATTCAGTATTTATCGGAACAAAGACAGCTTCGGCCTTCATTATCCCAAACATTGAAATCAAAAAATCAGGAGAGTTCTTTAAAACACAAAAAATTCTGTTGCCAGCAATAATACCAAAATTTTTCAGGGCATGCGCGAACTCGTCCGATTTCCTGTCTAAATCTTGAAAGGTTAGGGATGCACCACTTTCAAATGTGATAAAGGTACGGTCACCATATTTTTGGGCCTGTTGTCGAACCAAACTTACGACATTCCAGTCTTGAATATTGCTCACTGTCCAGTTTTCATCACGCATAAAATTTACCTACACTCTACAAGTCGACCGAATTTTACGGTA
The DNA here is from genome assembly GCA_029247845.1 of Paracoccaceae bacterium. Taxonomy (GTDB): domain Bacteria; phylum Pseudomonadota; class Alphaproteobacteria; order Rhodobacterales; family Rhodobacteraceae; genus LFER01. The sequence goes on from JAQWKM010000099.1 coordinate 31,546, forward strand.
TAATTACCCTGAAGCGGCCAAGGCCATTTTTCCGATTTTGCATTTTCTGGAGCACAATGCATCCTAAACCAGTTCTTTTAGTATGATTATGACAGATAATTCTTCTGTCCGCCATTAGCCCATCACTCCCCAAAACATGAATTCCAATTCGGGCGCAAATGCCAACGTCCCAAAGGATCTCAAATATTTGTGGATCAAGACCCTAATAAATGTCCTCATCTTACATACCAGATGAAATCGAAACCGTCTGAAGCATAAAAATTGACATCTTATACCTGCCCATACCTTCCATTGGATAATTTATATTTTAAGTTTGAAATATATTCAAACCTGACTTATCTTTAACATGAATTAATTTTATAGAATGGTAGTGATGCGAATAGCATGTCTTGGCGGAGGTCCTGCGGGTCTATATTTCG
>JAQWKM010000105.1 GCA_029247845.1 Paracoccaceae bacterium
TTATCATAAAGGACTTCTTCTGACCTAAAACGGTCACAAAAGAAACAAAAAAATAATTTTTACGTCATCTGGCGTTTGCCGGCCTTTGATTGATTTACCAAATTAGGATGCTTTGGCAGATGACATAAGCGGGCGTATGGCTTATCAGAGAGCCACAGTTCGAAAACGGAAAAAGAAAATGCATCTTCTAATAACCGGCGTTGCCGGCTTTATTGGCGCAAACGCCGCCGATCAGCTTTTAGCACAAGGCCATCAGGTATCTGGCATAGATGATTTGAACGATTATTACGATCCAAGCCTTAAAACTGCCCGCCTTACAAAGTTGTTAAAGTATACTCAGTTCCAATTCACACAGGCAGGTATCCAAGAGCCCGGTGTTCTGGATGGCATCTTTAGAAAGAACCCTATTGACGTCGTTATCCACCTAGCCGCTCAGGCTGGCGTACGCTATTCGATCAACAATCCCCGCGTCTACTTGGAAAGCAACGTAGTGGGAACTTTTGAACTTTTGGAGGCGGCGCGAAAAAACCCGCCCAAACATATGCTTTTAGCCTCAACCTCCTCCGCTTACGGAGCAGATACAGATATGCCATATCGCGAAACACAAAAAGCAGACCATCAAATGTCGTTCTATGCAGCAACCAAGAAAGCGACAGAGACGATGGCTCACTCTTATGCTCATCTTTATAAGTTGCCAATTACCATGTTCCGTTTCTTTACGGTATATGGCCCTTGGGGCCGTCCAGATATGGCGCCAATGAAATTTGCCAAGAGAATAATAAGTGGATCGCCAATTGATGTTTATAATCATGGTGCCATGAAACGTGATTTCACCTATGTGGATGATCTAGTTCACGCTTTGAGCTTACTTTTAAACAAGGCCCCAGGAAAAACCCCTGTATCGAACACATTTGACAGCCTGTCGCCTGTCGCACCATTCCGTGTCGTCAATATCGGTAATAACAGCCATATTGAATTACAGGATTTTATTGCCATTTTAGAACAGGAAATTGGTGAAAAAGCCATACAAAACATGATGGATATGCAGCCGGGTGATGTTCCAGAGACTTGGGCAGACACACGGCTTTTGCAAGCTCTCACAGGCTATTCCCCGACCACTGACCTTCGCAAAGGCGTAAAATTATTTATCAAATGGTATCTAGACTATTATCGCGACACTATATCAATTAACTGAAGCATTAAATCGAGCGTCTAAAACTCCAAGAAAAGGATCAAATGTCTACAATTGCTACTTCCCTAATTGAAACGGCGCGCAACGTGCTCAAAATTGAGGCACAAGCGTTGCTAAAATTGGCAGACAACATGCCAGAAGATTTTCCTCGCTTAATCACAACTATTATCAACTGTAAGGGTCGAGTTGTCGTCGCAGGCGTTGGTAAGTCCGGCCATATTGGTCGAAAAATTTACGCAACTCTGGCAAGTACTGGAACACCTTCGTATTTTGTACATGCCACGGAAGCAAGCCATGGTGATATGGGTATGATTGTTGAAGGCGATATCTGTATCCTGATCTCAAACTCTGGTGAGACCAGCGAAATGCGCGACATAGTTGCGCACACAAGGCGCTTCTCGATTCCGATGGCTGCAATTTCCTCAAACACAGATAGCACCCTCATGCATGCGGCAGACTTTGCGCTTGGATTGCCCGACGCAGCAGAAGCTTGTGCAATTGGAATGGCTCCAACCACATCAACAACCATGACATTAGCACTTGGAGATGCCTTGGCCGTGACGTTAATGCACGAAAGAAACTTTAACGCTGAGAGTTTCCAAGTTTTTCATCCAGGCGGTAAGCTGGGCGCGCAAATGACAAGAATTAGGGATCTTATGCATGGTGGTGATAACATCCCAAAAGTGACGCCGGAAATGCCTGTGCAAGACGCGTTAATCGAGATGACATCAAAAGGATTTGGTATTGCTGTGCTAATAAATTCTGAAAAAATTATAGGTATTATATCAGACGGTGACTTGCGGCGTCACATGCACCACTTGATGGAGAAAACTGCAGGGGATATCGCTAGCCCTGATCCTGTAACGGTCTCAGAGGACACCTTCGCAGCAGACGCATTAAGGATTATGCACGCTAATAAAATCAGCGTACTGGTCGTCGCAGATCAAGAGAACCACGCATTAGGTATCTTGCATATTCAAGATCTTTTGCGAGCAGGTGTCGCATGAAAACAATTATCATAATACCAGCACGTTATGCCTCAACCAGATATCCGGGAAAGCCACTTGCAATGCTTCGCCTTCCCGATGGACAAAACAAAAGCCTTATTCAGCTAAGTTATGAAACTGCATGCAAAGCGAATGGAATTGACTCAGTCTATGTGGCCACGGACGATACGCGCATTCAATCGGCAGCTCATGCATTTGGCGCACAGGTTATAATGACGTCATCAGACTGCTCCAATGGTACTGCGCGCTGTGCTGACGCAATGATGCGCGCCAAATTAGAGGCCGACCTGTTTATCAATTTACAAGGCGATGCGCCCTTGACTCCAGAATGGTTCGTCGAAGACTTGATGGATGAGATGCGTCAGAACAAAATAGTCCAGATGGCAACTCCAGTTTTAAAAGTTGACCCGCACACCTATGGTCATTTTAAAGATGATCGCAGCCATGGGCGTGTTGGTGGGACAACAGCTGTCTTTGACAAATTTGGGCATGCACTTTATTTCTCGAAAGAGGTGCTGCCTTTTATCAATGAAGAAAACCTTCTAGACCCAAAAGATATACCAGTATACCATCATGTGGGAATATATGCCTACAGACCAGAGGCGCTAAGAGCTTACACAAATTGGCCAGAGGGTCCTCTCGAAAAGTTAGAGGGACTGGAGCAGCTCAGATTTCTGGAAAATGGTCAAAAGGTAAAATGCGTTGAAGTTGACGGAAAAGGCCGTGTGTTTTGGGAGCTTAACAACCCCGAAGACGTGAAACGGATCGAACAGGTTTTAGGAAATTAACCATGCAACGGAGAACGGTCAAAATCGGCAAACTAGAGATTGGGGCGAATAACCCAATTGTTTTCATCACAGGCCCGTGCCAATTGGAAAGTCGTGATCACGCTATGATGATGGCCGAGCATATTGCTGAAATTAGCAGTAGAACCGGGTCAAAATTCATTTTCAAATCGAGTTACGACAAAGCGAACAGATCCTCTATTTCTTCCACCCGCGGCATTGGTATGCAAGAGGGTCTGCGCATTCTACAGGATATTTCTAAGACTTTTGACTGTCCTGTTATTACAGACATCCACGAAGCCTCCCAATGTGATGTGGCAGCTCAGGCTGTCGATGTGCTGCAAATACCAGCATTTTTGTGCCGCCAAACAGATCTTTTAATAGCAGCAGGCAATACTGGAAAACCGATCAATGTTAAAAAAGGTCAGTTTCTCGCACCGTGGGATATGTGGAACGTTTCTGAAAAAATTGCCAGCACTGGAAATGCAAACATTATGCTTTGCGAACGGGGAACAAGCTTCGGTTACAACACACTGGTCAATGATTTCCGCGGTCTCCAAATAATGGCAGAAACTGGTTATCCGGTGATTTTTGACGCCACCCATTCGGTGCAACAACCAAGCGGTCGGGGCAACACATCCGGAGGCGAACGCCAATTTGTTTCAGGCCTAGCGCGCGCCGCCTGCGCAATGGGAGTCAGCGGTATCTTCATTGAAACCCATCAAGATCCCGACAGTGCCCCTTGCGACGGACCCAATATGATCCCAATAGATCAGATTGAAGCGTTGATGCAGGAATTAAAAGCCTTTGATGCACTGCGCAAAGGTCTGTAAGACACCAAAAGAGTTTGCAGTCTTTTTGCTTACACCAGCGCTTAGCCAGCCAAACCAGTCGCAAGCGCCATACCTGTAATTTTTTTCACTAAGTGCTTCATTCGTTACCTCTAGTTTATCAAACTCTCATTCAGCAACAATTGTACTCAGCATACAACCTAGAACCCAAGCCAAAATCCAAAACTGATTATGACGTTTCGCTCAGAGGGGCAAAACCCCAAAAAAAATGAATGCTATCTAGACGGCCAAACTTAACTCAGATGTATTCATTTGTCCCAAATCCCACTCAAAAAGTAAAAACCTGACTAAAATTAGTGCACTTGCTTGCTATTGCACTTTCATGCACATAACGTTGCTATGCCATTTTAATTAGGTATCTGAATATTTATATACACATGGAACATCAAAAGCATCAGTGAAGCTACGAATAAACCAACGGCAGGCATGCAGATGAGCGCGCATAACCCTCTTAATCGCCTCGGAGCAAGGCCATGCAGGTTTGGATCAAAAGGCCATTGTTTACTTATCTTTTAAAAAGTCCAAAGCCTTGAAGTCTTGATTAGTTCAGGTAAGTATTAATGCACAGTCTGGAGCCTCAAAGCGATATATGTTCATCCAATTCAGCGCTCGATAAATCAATCGATATTAAGGTCATTTCAAGAAGGAAAAAACTGCTGCAAAACACAAAACGTGAATTGTACCGTTGACTTCAGACTAGCCCTTAAAATTGGTCCCAATCCTTTCACGCCACAAAATTGATTTTACATTTGTAACGATCGGGATGCCACAATTTACCAATTCACAAGTTTGCATATTCTAGAAGAGTAATCACATCCCCCTCAATAGTCTGTTTTGTATCTGTCAGGCAGTATTTTAGAAAACTCCAGGAAAAAACAACTAGGGTGCAAAACCTACTATTCGATACAACAAATAATCGATGTGTGACTAACAAAAGATTATGGTACAAAAAAGCGCGATGAAACTAGCATCTCGCTGCGTCATTTCCAAACGTAAATAAAAAAGAAAAAGCACAGTATACTCTTAAAATATTGTTTTATTTGAACAATTAAAAGGTATAAAATATCAAGTGGATTAACGTGCGCTTGACATCCTGACGTCATCTGCGACACATCGATTAAGGTTATTTTTTAAACAAAAAATCACATGTGCTTGTATGGTAAAGGCGGTCCTATCAATGAATGTTCATGAGTATCAAAATAACGACGAAAGCGTTGACCGTCAGATTAAAATCCTAATTGCAGATGATCATGAGATGATCTTAGACCTAGCGCGACTATATCTAAATGCACAACCTGATATGTCAGTAAGCACCTCCATATCTTTACCCGATGCGATTTCAGCTTACCAATCAAACGGGCCTTTTGATGTCGTTCTATTAGATTACAATATGCCCGGCATGAGCGGCTTGGACGGCTTGCGCCAAATGATGGAGATCACTGCTGACAAACCCGTTGCGATTATCACAGGTAACCCGAGCCGCTCTTTGATGAATGATGTTTTAGAAACCGGAGCCGCTGGCATTGTATCAAAATCCATACCCGTCAAGTCTTTGGCCAATTCGATCCGGTTTATCAATTCAGGTGAAATCTATATGCCACTTCATTTGATGAAAGAGGATCCCAAAAAACATTTTGGCGATACAGGACCGCTCAGTACACGGGAAATGACGGTTTTGGAATTTCTGGGTGAGGGTAAAAAAAACAAACAAATTGCGGCATCACTTAGCCTGTCTGAAGGGACGGTTAAAATGCATGTTATGTCGATCTGTAAGAAACTTGACGCAACAAACCGGACTCATGCAGTCATAAATGCGCGAGACACTGGATTACTTTAACGTTTGGAATACTTACCTTTTTTTAACTATGCTATATTCCTAAATATTTATCTGAAGAAGCAAGAAGTGCAACAGGTCTAAAATTAACATTGGTAATTGTGGAAAAACTGCTTGCTGCTTCTCATTTTTCAAATGGGTGCAAATGAATTCGATTATTGCTATTTCCTGATATGATTATTCCTCATGCCAATTACTAAAATTAAATTAAACTTAATTATTTGAATAAATAATTTCTATTGACATTATACACTTAATAATTGCTCGGGCTCATATAGTTCTGATGCATACTGCTACTGTTTCAGGGCATATAAAAGACAAACATATAAGCCCTGAGTATCTCGTCTAATATTTTCTAAGCTGGGTTTGGCCGATACCGGTGTGAACTTAAGATCATAGACTTAGACGGGTCCCAAATTGTCTTGAAAAAGGCTTTAAATGGAACTAATGTAGAAAATTAGCTCAGGAACCTTATACTGTATAGGACACATTCAGTATCTTCAGAGTCGTTAAAAAACTCGATTTGACAAAAAATAGCATTATAAATCCTGTCAAACTCGGGACCTTACTTGACTATACTTAAAAAAATGGCTCCGAGACCGTACAATCGGGCGCATTATACAGCTCAACATCATTTTGCCATATAAAACTCCGATCCTAAAGCTTTGGCATAGGCCAAAACAACCCAATTACATTCTTTCTCGACACCCCTCTTTTTATTTGAAACTCACGCTATGAACATGCATTTTTCAGAAAAACAGTATGGAATGCTCCATCAAAAAAAATTGAGCCATAAATCGCACCTTTTCATTAGCTCATAACTCCCTGTAGGACCAAACCATACGTAGTTGATAAGACGTGATACACGAATGGTTGGCAAGTTCATGAAAATATGCACTTACGCGACTAGGTCTTCTC
>JAQWKM010000071.1 GCA_029247845.1 Paracoccaceae bacterium
AGTCATCATGGGAGCAGAACCGGATAAGTTTTGGCATGATAATAAAGGCGCAAAACTGAATGCCATCAGAACTAGAAAAGGTTTAGAAGAAGCTGATATAGTCGTGGTGCGCTTTGGTGAAAAATATAAACAATGGAACGCTGCCTTTGATGCTGGCTATGCGGCCGCGTTAGGTAAAACGTTAGTGATCATTCACGCAGCAGGTCACCAACATGCGCTGAAAGAAGTTGATGCAGTAGCATTGGCCGTTGTCGAAGAGCCAAAGCAGGTTGTTGATATTCTGCGCTATGTGCTCGATGCTACTTTGCCCAAAACCAGCTAAAGCGGTAAATGCAGGAGAGCCTCAGTTTTATACTGCTTGTCGAAGGCAAAGGGCGGGTGTAACGGTTTCTATGCCAAGAGCTTCTCCAACGGCGGCATAGGTAAGCTTACCCGCATGTATATTTAAACCGTTTAGAAGATGCTCATCATCGGCGCAGGCCCGCTGCCAGCCTTTATTGGCAAGGGCCAAAATAAAGGGCATTGTCGCATTGCCGAGGGCGATCGTTGATGTGCGTGCAACAGCGCCTGGCATATTGGCGACGCAGTAGTGCACGATGCTATCCAATTTATAAATCGGGTTCTCATGGGTTGTTGCATATGATGTCTCAAAGCATCCGCCTTGATCAATGGCGACATCAACAAGGACCGCCCCGGGCTTAAGGCTTGCTAGCTGATCTTGGTAGATCAGTTTTGGTGCGGTTGCGCCTGGGATGAGAACTGCGCCAATGATCATATCGGCTTGCTGAGCGAGCTCTGCCGTAGAAGCAGAATTTGAATAGCCATTCTTGAAAATATTGCCAAAAACATCATCCAAATAGCGCAAGCGACTAAGAGATTGGTCCAGAATAGTTACATCAGCTCCCATTCCCGCAGCTACGCGCGCGGCATTTGAACCCACAACTCCCCCACCAATGACAAGAACTTTGGCAGGTCCAACACCTGGAGCACCGCCCAAAAGAACGCCGCGTCCCCCATTTGCCTTTTGCAGTGCCCATGCACCCATCTGAGGGGCTAGGCGGCCCGCAACTTCAGACATTGGTGCAAGAAGTGGTAATCCTCCACTGCGGTCTGTGACTGTTTCATATGCAATTGCCGTACAGCCGCTTGCCATAAGGTCGCGGGTTTGATCGGGGTCGGGCGCAAGATGAAGGTAAGTAAACAAAAGTTGCCCCTCGCGCAGTAATTTACGTTCGGTTGATTGAGGTTCTTTGACTTTGATGATTATATCGCTGTTGGCAAAGACCTCAGCAGCATGATGGACAATTTCCGCGCCTGCCTCACAATAATCGAAGTCTTGAAAACCCGCGCCAAGACCTGCATCTTTCTGCATTAGAACAGTATGGCCGTTGAGGATAATCTCACGCACTGCAATGGGCGTAAGCCCAACGCGAAATTCCTGTGGCTTAATTTCTGTTGGGCATCCAATAATCATAGCTGATTTCTCCTTTTCATAATATACTTATATAGGGAAACGTTTAAAATTATCTTGAAAAAATGTTGTTGTGTTAACGTTTAAAATAGAAGTATCTTCTAAATATAAGATTAAATTAAATATAAAGTTGCTTAAATGAAGCTTGATGGTATCGATCGTACGATTCTAAATGTCTTGCAAAGGAAGGGCAGAATTTCGAATGCTGAACTGGCCGATTTAGTGAATTTATCGGCGTCAGCCTGCCATCGGCGAGTTCAAAGATTAGAAAAGGACGGGTTCATTAGAGAATATGTTGCCTTGCTTAGCTCGCGAAAAATTGGTGTGCCGACAACGGTTTTTGTCGAAATTACACTGTCCGCGCAGGCGGATGAGGTTTTGGAGAGTTTTGAACAGGCAGTTGCGCGTATCCCAAATGTTTTGGAATGTCACCTAATGGCCGGAACAGCGGATTATACTTTAAAAGTCGTTGCGGAAGACACTGATGATTTTGCCCGAATTCATCGCCAACACCTCACGCGGCTGCCGGGAGTTGCACAAATGCAATCCTCATTCGCCCTAAGAACAGTCTTTAAAACAACGGCCTTACCGATCTAAATGGTGTAAGGTCAATGCATCGCTTTATTAGTCAGAGCAAAGTGATTTATGGTCAATCCATTGCGTCTCTTACGGATTCAAGATAGTCTTCCCAACCCTCATCTGGCTGAAAGCTCTCATCAAAGGATTGCTGCTTGGCCAGATCGGTTTTGTAAAAAGCCTCTTCGCATTTCTCCCGAAGTGCCTCTAAAAAAAGCTCGTCATTCTTATCTATGATACCCTCTTTTCTCAGGCTACCATCACGCACTTTGATGATCTTGCCAAGCTTGATCTCCCAGAATTCTATTTGGTCTGCATCTGCATTTTCTTGCGCAAATGCCAGAGCGAACTCTGAAAAACTGTGGCATTGATACAAAAGCCTCTGATGGTGTTCAAACTTTTTCTTTTTTCCCATACCAAACATGACCAAGCCTCAAAAATTATCAAAATGCTATTAGATCATGCATAGCCATAAAGTTTGAGAAAGGCAAAAATAAAACTTTATATAATGAACGGTATACAATGAGCCTAATAGAAAATTAATCCTGTCAGTCTATATCCAAAACGCGCGAGTAGGAAAATGCATCAACCAATAAGCTAGCATCGTCGTTTGTATCTCTGGACGCCTGTCGAAAAAGATTTTCCGTCCAGAAGTTCAACGCTGGCTAGTGTGTTAGCCCCCAGTTCCCCAAGTGTCGCTGAGTTGGTAGCCTTCGGGCCATGGATCGTCTGGATCAAGCATTAATTGAAAGGTGCCTGCAATCCATCCTCGTCCAGAGATTTCTGGAAGAATTGCGGAGCGATCCCCGACCTTTGTGGTCGCTGCGATCCGTCCTAAGAATTTAGATCCAATGATTGATGTCGCTTCCAGCGTTTGATTGATTTTTAATTTTCCGCGCGCATTCAACACAGCCATGCGTGCAGATACGGCAGTACCTGTTGGCGATCGATCGACTTTTCCTGGGCGAATTACGACGGCTGATTTAGCTTTGAAACCATTTTCTCTTTGCTCTAGTGCCCCTGCAAACAGGCAAAACGAAAGGTGCTTCCACTCGGGAAGTATAGGGTGATGAAATCCAAGTTGTTCTGTTGCCGCAGTCGTGATTTTGACTCCGAGTTGGGCGATGTCGCGGGCTTCGCTGGTAACGATCTGAAACCCAAAATCTTCAGCGTTGACAATGGCAAAGCTATCCCCGCCAAAAGCTGTATCAACCTTGATTGTCCCAAGACCTTCAACTTCGACCAACGCATCAAGTTGATCGGCAAAAGAGGCAATATTGCGCACAGTAATGCGCTCGGCTTTGCCGTTTTTACAAGCTGCCCAAATTTTCACAAGACCGCCTGGGGCTTCCAGAGTTAATTCGGTAACAGGCTCACTCATTGGGAAAATACCACTGTCTAATAAAACTGTTGCGACACAAATAGAATTAGAACCTGACATCGGCGGTGTATCTTCAGGCTCCATTATGATGAAGGCGGCATCGGCGTCTGGATGTTTGGGGGGAACCAAAAGGTTGACATGCCTAAAGACACCACCACGGGGTTCGTTCAGTACAAAGTTCCTCAACTTCTGGTCTTGAGCAATAAACCGGCTCTGTTCCCATAGGCTTTCCCCTGGCGGTACGGGAACTCCACCGACAATTACGTCACCAACTTCGCCCTCTGCATGGGCAGAAATTACATGTACCAACCTAGAACTGCGCATCATTTTTTCCTACCTGATAAGAGTTTATCCGAAGTCAGATTTTTGGGCCTTAAACTTGCATTGATCATTATAAGCAATTTAAATCAGACACTTTTAAGTGTCAAAGTGCAAAAAGTTATTGCCCGATGCCTAAAAAAGTTTATTCTGTAAACCTTAAAGTGTTTGAAAGCGATTTTAACTATTCAGCATAATACCAAAGTTATAATTGGAAAGTGTCGCTTTAATATCTGAGCAATGGATTTCTTTGTCAAGATACGCTTGGATAATACTTTTGCAACTTGACGTCGGTAGGGCAAATCTGATGCCGCTAAGTAATAATTGTTTGATTGATCCGGCATAAGAAAGTTTGGCCGAAGGAATGTAGGTATGAATAGAGAAGGCTCAGAGAGCGTTGATTGGCTTGAAGCAGAGCTTCGAGATAGCATCGACGAAATGGTGGAAAACGAATTAAGCGAGCCGATGCTCTCGGATGAAATTCGCGAACTTTACAAAGGTAGGTTGCAAAATCCGCTTGGTCGTATGATCTACTATCGCAACTTGTTGCGGCTGCAAGCAGAGTTGATCAAGCTTCAAGACTGGGTTGAAACAACGGGTGCGAAGGTTTTGATTATCTGTGAAGGCCGTGACAGTGCTGGTAAAGGTGGCGTGATTAAACGCATTTCCCAGCGACTTAATCCGCGAGTTGCACGGGTTGTTGCTCTGCCCAAGCCTACCGAAAGAGAACAAACCCAGTGGTATTTTCAAAGATATGTTCCGCATTTACCGGCGGGTGGGGAAATGGTACTTTTTGATCGTTCTTGGTATAACCGTGCTGGAGTCGAGCGGGTCATGGGATTTGCCAGCGAAGATCAGATCGAACAGTTTTTTCGCGATGTTCCAGAATTTGAAAGAATGCTGCTTCGCTCCGGCATTATTTTACTCAAATACTGGTTCTCAATCACGGATGAAGAGCAGCAACTGCGTTTTATGACGCGTATTCATGATCCGATGAAACAGTGGAAACTTTCCCCTATGGATCTTGAAAGCCGGATCCGATGGGAACAGTATACTAAAGCCAAAGAAGATATGTTGGCCCGTACCAATATTCCGGAAGCGCCTTGGTATATCGTTGAAGGTAATGATAAGAAACGCGAACGCTTAAATTGCATCGAGCACATCCTTAGTAAGATACCTTACCAAGATGTTCCAAACGAGAAAGTAACGCTTCCAGAGCGGGTCTTTAATCCTGACTACGAACGCCAGGTTTTGCCTGACGAACTCTATGTGCCCAAGATTTATTAAAAGGCAGCGATTAAATGTATTACCTAATGCAAAGGATCTGGGTCAACGTTTGCACCGCAAACTAACACGGCTACTTTTTCGCCTGGCTCAGGAACGTATGCCCCGCTCGTTAGTGCCGCAAGTGCGGCGGCTCCTGAAGGTTCAACAAGTTGTCTGTGGGCTAGCCATAAAAGGTTCTGAGCTTTTAAAATCGCATCGTTGCTGACAAGAACAGACTGGATTCCTGTTTTAACAGCTAAGTCAAAACAGATTTGTCCAATACGCTTTGCGCCAAGTGCATTTACCGCAACACCAGAGACTTCGACATCGACGGGCCCGCCTTGTTCCAATGCCGTGTGTAGTGCGCAGGAAGTTGTTGGTTCTACGGCTATAATTTTCTTATTCCCACCAAACCAAGCCGCAGCACCAGCAATAAGTCCGCCACCCCCAACAGCAATAAATAGCGTATCGGCAGTCAGACCCTGATCTTGCCATTCATTTGCCAAACTGCCCTGACCGGCGACGGTTGCAATAGTATCATAGGCATGGACTTGCCGAGCCCCTGTTTCAGCCTCCCAAGCTTGCGCTTGAACCATTGCATCAGCATATTTTCCGGGAACAACCTGAAGGTCAGCCCCCAAAGCCTCAATCAGGGAAATCTTGGCAGAACCTGCTACCTCGGGCACGTAAATACGGGCATTATGCCCGAGTTTTTTGGCTGCAAAAGCCACTGCCGCTCCGTGATTTCCCCCCGATGCTGCGACAACGCCCGCTTCTGGCGCCCCTTCTGACAAGAGCGTATTAAAAGCCCCACGTGGTTTAAAACTTCCGGTATGCTGCATTTGCTCAAATTTTAGCTCAATTGGAAATGAAAAGCCAAAGCCGTGCGATACCATCGCTGGCGTTTTCACCAAATAACCCTCTGTGCGATGAGCCGCTGTCCTGATCTCTGCCTGCCAGTCCATTCGTTTTTAACCCCCATGTTAATTTTCAAGATAGTTTATTTGAGGTGGCTGAGGACAGCAAGGCTTCAAGACCAATCTTGTGGTATCTAATAAAAATGCAGCTCAGTTTCGCGTTGAAAATAATCGAGCGTAGGCGCAAAGTGGAAATCGGCCAGAGTGATGGTTTCCCCGTTAAGTGCAGTTCTATTGTAAAAAAGCCTTCCAATAGGTTTAATGTCTTGTTGGACGCTGCTATGCTTTAATTAATCTGGGCCTCATCTTCAAAGAGACCTTCAAGTGGCTAGAAAATGCGATTGGCGAAGACCTGAATGACCATAGGCTAGCAAGCGTATTCGGTAACGAAGGATATGATCTTATCCTGTTCAGCTAGCTTTGCAGGATTATCCAATAGACAAGCGAAGTTTTAGACAGACGCGGTTAAGATCGCGCGCAATAGCACTGATTTGAAAAACCTATTTTATCTTAGAATTGGAGCCCCTTCAAAGGCATGTAAGGCGCGCGCATTTTGATCAAAAAGGTTTATCTTGAAAAAGGTATAGTCAATGTTTTTAAAATGCAACTCCAGCTTCTTTAGCATGCCTGCGTGCTTTCTCTTTCAGGGCAATGCAGCTTTAGAATTGCCCAAAAAGCCTTCGAGCGTCATCCTGTTCTGATATTAAAACGGCAAAACTTGCCACGCGAATAAAAATACCTGCTAGAAATAGATTAGGGTTTTTAATTATAATAATGTAAATTTACATCATGCCTTCACTTTGAGCTTTTTTGCGGGCTAACTTGCGGGCACGGCGAATCGCTTCAGCTTTCTGGCGCGCTTTTTTCTCTGATGGCTTCTCAAAATGTTGTTTGAGCTTCATTTCTCGGAACACGCCTTCGCGCTGCAATTTCTTTTTCAGTACTCTGAGCGCCTGATCAACATTATTATCGCGTACACTTACCTGCATGTGGTTTTCACCACCTTTCTAGTCTAAGGTTGCATATGGTTGCAGGAGGTGTCTTTTTAGCAAGACAGGCCTAAATTGTCTAGCGAGGACGCTTGTGCAGGTCTATTGGAAGGGCGCTGAGGTTGGCTATGGATATGAATGCAGATATGAAAGCTCAATTATTACAGGCGATCTTGCCACATGTGACCTTTGACGGATGGTCTGAAACCGCGTTTTGCCAAGCCTGTAATGATTCGGATATTGAGCTATCTAATGCGCGTTTGGTCTGCCCGCGTGGAGCATTAAATCTCGCAGTATTTTTTCATGTCTTAGGTGACAACGCAATGCATATGCAGATACATGCGCATGATTTTTCAACAATGCGGTTCCGCGATAAAGTTGCGACTGCGGTACGTATTCGGCTGGAATCGGTTACGGACAAAGAAGCTGTGCGGCGTGGTGCGACACTATTTTCCCTACCACAAAACGCGGCTTTGAGTGCGCGTTTGATCTGGGGAACGGCTGATGCGATCTGGTCGGGTTTGGGTGATAGTTCGACGGATGTGAACTGGTATACCAAACGCGCCACTTTGAGCGCGGTTTATGGTTCTTGTGTACTTTTTTGGTTGGGAGATGATAGTCCTGATCATGTGGCGACTTGGGAATTTTTGGACCGGCGTATCGAAAACGTGATGCAGGTTGAAAAAGTTAAATCTAAAGTTCGTGAAAATGCGCCTCTACAGAAGCTTCTTTCTGGGCCGAACTGGATGCTGTCAAAAATCAGATCTCCGCAAAGTAAGACATGGAAAGAGTCTCCAGGTACTTGGAATAATTCATAATAAGAGGCCCCTATGAACAAAGATATGCAGGTTGTTGAAATCACCAAACCAGGTGACCCCTCAGTTCTTATCTCAGCAACAAGAGTGGTTCCTGAGCCACAATATGGTCAGGTTTTGATAAAAGTGGCTTACGCGGGTGTGAACAGGCCTGATGCTTTGCAGCGAGCCGGGCTTTACAATCCACCACCCACTGCCAGCGATTTGCCGGGCCTAGAGGCTTCTGGGACTGTCGCCGGGTTAGGCTTGGGAGTAACTGGTATAAAGGTGGGGGATGATGTCTGTGCGCTTTTGCCTGGAGGTGGATATGCCGAATATGTCGTGACGCAGGCAGATCATTGTTTGCCTGTGCCCAAGGGACTGTCTCTGAAACAAGCCGCCTGTATTCCAGAAACATATTTCACAGTCTGGTCAAATGTATTTCAGCGTGGCGCTTTACAGGCGGGTGAGCGCTTTCTGGTCCACGGTGGGTCATCGGGGATTGGGACTACGGCGATACAATTTGCCAGCGTGTTTGGCGCGCGTGTTTTTGCAACTGCTGGGTCCGACGAAAAATGTCAGGCCTGCTGTAAATTGGGAGCAGAAGTGGCACTGAATTACAAACATGATGACTTTGTTGAGGTGATGCGCAAAGAGGGTGGTGCTGATCTGATCCTCGATATGGTTGGAGGAGACTATATCCCCCGCAATATAAAATCGCTGGCCGATGATGGTCGCCTTGTACAAATCGCCTTTTTGCAAGGTCCAAAGGTCGAGATGAATTTTGGACAAGTGATGACCCGGCGCTTGACCATCACAGGCAGCACACTTCGGCCACAATCAGATCTTGCCAAAGCAAAAATTGCCCAGAGCCTGCGGGACCAAGTCTGGCCGCTAATCGATCAGGGTCGCCTTCATCCTGTTATGGACAGCACCTTTGATCTGAAAGATGCCTCACAGGCTCATGCGCGTATGGAGAGCAGCGCTCATATTGGCAAGATTGTTCTAAAGGTTGGGTGACTAAAGCGCATCCCGTTTGTGCTTGAACAGGTCTTGATACACAAACATTAAGCGCAAAGTAATGGTGCGTGACAAGGTGGCTCTGACATAGTAGGGTTATCATATGAAACATGTGCCTAAAGAAAACACAGATGATGCTCTTATACAGGAATTCCTCAATAAGGGCGGGAAGGTAAGTGTCGGAAAGACGAAGCCTCTTCCAAGTGAACTTGGTTTAAGTAACAATTCTTGGAATAATAAGTGGACCAAAGAAGAAAAGTCTGCCCGCAATAAAAAGTAATTTAGGGCGGGCTAGATTTTGCTTTGTCTGGCAACGTAAGGAGCGGTCATGTTAGGGAGTTCCACTTGTTTAACGCCCTATGAACAGACTAAGAGAGGCTAGACCTCTGCACCTTTGGGCTAAGCAGAAGTGTCTAAACAGATTACAATCAGACAAATGACACTACGGAATATTCTTAGACCATTGGTGGATGGCTCACCTTCTGTCACAGTCCAAATATGAATGAGCTAAGCGACAGAAAGAAATGGTTGATCGTAGCTGGCTTGTCGATGGGACCAGCAATGGCCAATGGTTTTGCAAGATTTGCTTATGCACTCTTACTGCCGTCGATGCGCGCGGATCTTGGATGGACCTATACGCAAGCCGGATGGCTCAATACCGCGAATGGGATTGGCTACTTAATTGGCGCTCTGCTCGCACTTTTTTTAGTTGGGCGATTTGGTCCAAAACGACTTTTCATATCTGGATTTGCGCTGACGACTTTGGCGATGTTTGGATCTGCAGGGACACCGGATCTTTTTGCACAATCGCTATGTCGCATCCTTGCCGGCATTGGTGGCGCACCTGTATTTGTAATGGGAGGGGTGCTGACAGCGGCGCTATTTTCCAGCAACCTAAAGTTAAATGCTTTTGCTGTTGCTGTTTATTTTGGTGGTGGTGGCCTTGGTATGCTGGGCACGGGTCTCTTGCTGCCGACCTATCTGGACAGCCATTTTCCCGTTGGTTGGCAAATGTCATGGGGTTTTATGGCTCTGGCCAGTTGTCTCATGCTTGGGATCATTATCTGGGCTGCCTCTCAAGTGAGCGAAGTGCGGGAAGGGTCCAAGCTGCGCCTGTCTGGTCTTAGAATTGGAGCCATGATTCCCGCAATTAGCGCATATTTCCTATTTGGTCTTGGCTATGTGATTTATATGACGTTTCTGATCAGCTGGCTAAAAACCAATGGAACTGGCACCGGTCTGACATCTGCCGTTTGGTCATTGATGGGAATTGCTGTCATGGCCTCGCCGTTTGTGTGGCGTCGTGTGCTGTCGCAGGCCCGCGCTGGGCGCGCGATTGCGTGGACAAACTTAACCGCAGGGATAGGGGCTTTTGTCCCACTTTTTGGCAGCACGTTCAGCGTTCTTATCTCGGCACTCATGTTTGGTGGAGCGATGTTCATGGTTCCCACATCGGCAACCAATTTTGCCAAAAAGAGCGTTGCGCCGCCTATCATGGGGGCGGCTGTGGCACTGTTTACAGTGTTTTTCTCGCTTGGCCAGATACTTGGACCGATCGGTGCGGGATATGTGCTTGATCAGACGGGGGATAGTATTTGGATATTGCTGCTGAGCGGCAGCATCTTAATCCTTGGGATGCTTAGCGCTCTTTTGCAGCCTGCTATCATGCCGCCGGAGTTGTCATCCGATAGGGACTCTACACTTTGACCCGCGCAGAGCTTGCGTCATACATCGGTTTTGCCGAAACTTCGGCAGCAAAGCGCATGCCTGCAACGTCAATTTCATAACTTGATGACAAGATATGATCCAAGGTTTCACCTTCACATGGAACATAGCCCATACCAATCGCACCGCCCAGATGATGACCATAAGAACCCGAACTGATATAGCCGACAATCTCTCCATCCCTTAGGATTGGTTCATTGTGATAAAGCAATGGCTCCGGGTCGCGCAAACGAAATTGCAGCATGCGTTTGTCTAGCCCGGCCTCTTTTTTGCGTAGAATACTATCCCGTCCGATGAAATCAGGTTTGGCGGTTTTGACGGCAAAGCCCAGTCCAGCCTCCAGAACATGATCTTCACAAGTGATATCGTGCCCAAAGTGACGAAACGCTTTTTCGATCCGACAACTGTCCATCACGTGCATGCCGCAAAGCTTCATAGAATAATCTTGCCCCGCTTGATGCAGTGTTTCAAACACATGCCCTGACATATCACTACTGACATAAACCTCCCAGCCAAGCTCACCAACGAAACTCACGCGATGCGCACGGGCCAACCCCATGCCTATTTCTATTTGTTGCATCGTACCGAACGGATTAGCGATATTATCAAAATTGTTGGGCGATACGGCCTGCATCACGTGGCGCGCCATTGGGCCCATGACAGCGAGAACGCCTTCGCCAGAGGTTACATCTGTGATCACGACGTTGTACTCGCCCAGATGACGTCGCAACCAGATTTCGTCCGCCTGTCGCGTGGCAGCAGGGGTCACAACTAGATAAGCCGTTTCAGAGAGCCTGGTCACTGTGACATCTGCCTCGATGCCGCCATGTCTGTTTAGAAACTGAGTGTAGACAATTTTCCCTACAGACACTGCCATATCTGCGCCGCATACATAGTTTAAGAAGGCTTCGCAATCTCGCCCTTCAACGCGTATTTTGCCAAATGAGGACATATCATACATGCCCACATCATTACGGATCGCGTGATGTTCGCGGGCCGAGTTCTCAAACCAGTTTTGACGTTTCCAGCTATAGGCATAACCTGCATCCTGGTTTTTATCGGTAAACCAATTGGCCCTTTCCCACCCCGCAAGCTCACCAAAAACTGCCCCTTTCTGTGCAAGCTGGGCATGAAATGGTGTGCGGCGTATGCCTCGCGCGGTTGCCTTTTGCCGATATGGATAGTGGTCCGCATAAAGCAGTCCTAGCGTTTCTTTAGAACGCTCAAATAAATAGTGTTTATTACCCTGAAATGGCTGCATCCGAGAAATATCGACATCCCCTAGGTCAAAGGGTTTTTCGCCTGCATCCATCCAATGGCTAAGCGCCATGCCAGCCCCGCCAGCCGATTGAATTCCAATCGAATTAAAGCCCGCAGCCACCCAGACGTTGTCCATTTCAGGCGCAAGACCAAGATGATAGGCGTCATCCGGGGTAAAGCTCTCTGGCCCATTAAAGAATGTATGAATTCCCGCATCGCCCAAAATTGGCATTCGGTTCACGGCCATTTCTAGAATAGGCTCAAAATGATCAAAATCTTCAGGCAATTGATCAAATTCAAAATCTTCGGGGATACCTTTCATCGCCCAGGGTTTGGACATTGGCTCAAAAGCACCGAGCATAAGTTTGCCGGCATCTTCCTTGAAGTAGGCGCATTCATCTGGAACACGCAAAACGGGGAGCTGAGTAAGGCCCTGAATTGGTTCTGAGACGATGTAGAAGTGCTCACAGGCGTGAAGGGGCACATTGGTGCCTGCCATTCGGCCCACGTCATAACACCACATGCCGGCACAATTTACGATCATGTCGCAGGCGATATGACCGGATGCACCATCTTCGCTCTGCCAGTCCACACTTGTGACGGTGCGACTCCGCTGCGTGATGGCGGAAACTTTGACACGCTCTTTTATCAGAGCGCCGCGCTGGCGCGCACCCTTTGCAAGAGCAAGTGCAATATTGCCTGGGTCGCCTTGACCATCTTTGTCCAGATAGACGCCCGCTTTCACATCTGACAAGTTGAGATGGGGGTATCTTTGGCCAATTTCAGGAGGAGAAATTTCCTCGATATCCACGCCAAAGGCGCGCGCCATAGCGGCAGATCGGAAAATCTCTTCTTTGCGCTCTTCTGTAAGGGCAACGGTAATGGATCCGACCCTTTTGAATCCTGTGGCAACACCCGTTTCTTCCTCCAGAGCGCCATAAAGTTCCTGCGAATATTTGGCGAGTTTGGTCATATTGGCTGTCGCACGCAATTGCGCAATCAGGCCAGCCGCATGCCAAGTGGTTCCTGAGGTGAGCTGTTTGCGCTCTAGCAAGACAACGTCTTTCCAGCCAAGTTTGGTTAAATGATAGGCCACCGAACAGCCCACTACGCCACCTCCGATAATGACCACACGAGCTTGATTTGGAAGGTTTGTCATCTTGGTACCTCTATATGATGGTGTGGCCTGCGGATGTCAGTCTTTGGGCAAGCTCTTTGATGTGGTTGGGTCCGACTTCGCAGCAGCCTCCGACGATTGTTGCCCCTAATGCGACCCAATCCATGGCAAATTTAGCATAGTGATGTGGTGACATATCCTGACGTTTCTCTAGCACATCCACAGTCGGCGACTCTTGTAAAAATCCATCTGATATTTTGGTGAAACCATTTGCATAAGCGCCAAATTTGAACCCAAAATTAGAAATTATTTCAACGCCTTTGTTGATGGCTTCTGGACGGGAGCAATTGACCAAAATCGCGTCTGGCTGATGTTGGTTTAACATTGGCTGCACGTCTTTAAGGTTTTCGCCAGAGCGTAGCTTCGTGCCATCAAAATCATCGACCGACAATGCCAGCCAGATAGGTCGCTTGGATTTTTTAGCCGCTCGCATAGCACCATCAGCCTGATCAATCGAGCACATGGTCTCAATCAGAAGTATGTCGACATGAGGCCCGATCGCTTCGATTATTTCGCCATAAAGCTCTTCTGCTTGATCTGGAGGGGGGCAAAGATCGGGGCGGTAGGAGGCAATTAGTGGACCAATTGAACCGGCAATTCGACCAGAACCATGCGCATCGCGTGCAGCGGTAGCCGTTGAGATCGCAGTCTCCCACAGTTCAAAACGTTGATCTTTTAAATCTGCCGTTTTGAGGCGATCATAGAGGACAGCATAGGTATTGGTTGTCGCCACTGTGGCGCCTGCGTTAAAATATGCGGCATGCACCTCTTTCACAAGTTTGGGCTTTTCGATCATCACACTTGTTGACCAAAGCGGTGTCGCGCGATCACCTGAGCGTTTCACCAGCTCTTGCCCGATCGATCCATCCAGCAGAGTGATCTCCATTACGATATCAATCTTTTGTTCTCGGCGTCCCAAAGTGGTTTATCATTCTGGACTGTCGCCTTGCAGCGCTTGCCAAAGATTTCAACTTCTATCTGGGTTCCCGGCACTGCAAGATCAGTTTGCAGCATGCCCAGTGCAATACTGTGATTGACCCGATATCCCCAGGCGCCTGATGTTGTCTCGCCCACGATATGGCCATTATACCAAAGCGTCGACATATAAGGTGCATCGCAGTCACCTGCATCCACCATAAGCGCTACAAAGCGTTTTTTACTACCCTGTTGCTTTTCGCTTAACAGCGCGGTCTTGCCATCAAAATCCTCCGGCTTATCAAGTTTGACAAAACGATCAAGGCCGCTTTCAAACATTGAATAGTCACTGGAAAGATCACCCTTCCAAGTACGATAGCCTTTTTCCATGCGCAGGGAATTGAGGGCCCACATGCCAAAGGGTTTGGCACCTGCACCAATCACAGCTTCATAAATATCGGGCATATTTTCGTTTTCTGCATGAATTTCCCAACCCAATTCTCCAGCAAAAGAGACGCGGATCAAAAATGCTTTTCGTCTAGCGACATTGGCGAATTGATGGGTCAGCCAGCCTTGTGACAAATCTGCATCCGTTAAATTTTTCAAGATTTCGCGCGATTTGGGGCCAGTGACAACCAGCGTATCGCGTTCAATTGTCGTCTCTCGGACATTAATCCCCTCTGGCAGTACTTTGCGGATCATTTCACCATCATGCCACTGAGCACTTGCAGCGGTAATGAGAACAAAATTATCTTCGCTAATCCGAATGCAGGAAAATTCTGATAGGATGCGTCCACGCTTGTCCGCGACATAAATCAGGTTCATGCGGCCAATTTTGGGAAGAGCGCCAGTGCAAAATCTACGCAGCCAAGTATCGGCGCCTGCACCTTGTATCCAGAAGCGGGAAAAGCCCGGCAAATCTAGCACACCGCAGTGGTCCCGCACGGCCTCGCATTCCTCTCGAATACGCGCCTCCCACGGACCGGCGCGGTTCCATGTCTGCGTGGTTTCCTCAGAGGTGTCGTCGCCTGGCTTGGCAAAATAATTTGCGCGCTCCCAGCCGTTATAGGCCCCCATCACGCCGCCTGATGCGACGATTTTGTCATGCAGAGGCGAGAGTTTTTTATCCCGTCCTGCCGGCCATTCATGCCACGGAAAATGCATGGCATATTCATGGCCATAAATTTCCGCACCTTTTGCAACACAGTAATCTCGATCGGTATAATCTGTGTAGCGACGTGGATCACACGACCACATGTCCCATTCGGTATAACCCTCAGTGATCCATTCGGCCAGAACCTTCCCAGCGCCACCGCCCTGTGCGATGCCGAATGTAAAGACACAAGCCTCAAATGCATTTGGGACACCCGGCATTGGGCCAATCAATGGCATACCGTCGGGTGCATAGGGAATTGGTCCGTTGATCACCTTATTAACGCCTGCTGTCCCAAGCAGCGGCACCCGCGCCATCGCGTCTTCGACATACCATTCGAGCCGCTCAAGATCGTCTGGGTAAAGTTGAAAGCTGAAGTCTTCAGGCAGTGGGTCAGAAGGATCAACCCAATGTGCTTTGCAATTACGTTCGTAAGGGCCAAGGTTCAATCCGTGTTTTTCTTGCCGCAGGTAATAGCTGCTGTCGACATCGCGCAGGAGTGGCAGCTTTTGACCCTGCTCGGCGCTCCACGCCTCAAGCTCGGGGATTTCATCCGTGAGCATATATTGATGGCTCATCACCATCATCGGAACGGTGCGCCCGCCATAAGGCTTGAACCATTCACCTACACGCTGGGCGTAATAGCCCGCTGCGTTAACGACAAATTCACAGCGAATATCGCCTTTGTCGGTTTTAACTATCCATTCATCGCTGTCGCGCGATACACCGATCGCGGGGGTGAAACGCAGTATTACTGCGCCGAGATCCCGCGCGCCCTTGGCCAGCGCCTGAGTGAGCTGCGCAGGATCAATATCGCCATCGTTGGGATCATATAGTGCACCTTGCAAATCGTGGGTCTCGATGAATGGATAGCGGTTTTTGATTTCATTGACGGCCAAAATTTCCAGTTCCATACCCTGCGACCGGCCCATGCCCTTGGCGCGTTCAAATTCATGCATACGCTCTTTGGAATGTGCGAGCCGGATTGAGCCTGTCACATGGTAATTCATCGGATAGTCAACTGCTTCACCAAGCCCACGGTAAAGCTCGGTTGAGTAGCGCTGCATATTCATTACCGACCAGCTGGTGGAAAAGGTTGGCACATTACCAGCCGCATGCCATGTGCTACCAGCGGTCAGCTCATTGCGTTCCAGCAGCACACAATCGGACCAGCCAGCTTTGGCTAGATGATAAAGGCAAGCAGCGCCGACTGCGCCGCCTCCGATGATGACAACGCGTGCCGTTGTGGGAATGTCCGCCATGTTTTGTCGTCTCCTCTGATCACTCTTGTTTGGTATAAGGCTCGGGGCCAAGCCCCTTGTTTCTGGTCTGTCGGGTGTTAATACGTCTCAAACTGAGGCACATCATCTGGGATAGCGTAATAGTTGCCCTTGTCCTTCACAAAAATATGTTTTCTAGTGCGCAAATCGATATCGCTGTCCAGTGCGCCATAAATCTCAAAAACTACTGCGCCGCATTCGTCGATTTCTATAATACTCACAATCTATGTTCCTCTTGAAACATGAGCTGAGCCTAATAAAAGGCCATAAAATATAAAACAAACCGCCAGAATACGACGGAGATAGGTATTAAACATCGTGTTCAGTGCGGCACGACCCAACCCCGATCCGAGAGCACAATAGCCCACATAGCTCAGCATTGTCAGGCTGAGCGTGGTGGGGACTATCACCCACATCTGAGACATCACGGGTAGATCAGGCTGGATAAATTGGCTGAACGCTGCGAGATAGCCAGCCACCGATTTGGGGTTGATTGTGGCGATCATAAAGGCCCGCATATAAAGACGCTGGGGGCTGGGACCTTCGACTGCCTCAGGCTGGTCGGCCATACGCCAACCGCGGACTCCGAGATAGATCAAAAATCCTGCACCGATCCATTTCAACACTAAAAATGCCAGTGGCGAGGCAGCGATCAGCGCTGTGATACCAAACGCTGACAGGGCAAGAAACAGGCTGGCTTGGGTCAGGATAGCAGCGACGCAAACCAGCGCGCGTCGAAAACCATATGCCATAGAAACGGTAATGCAATTGACCGCGTTGGGCCCTGGTGTCGTCACAAATAGTGCCCAAAAGCTTGCGAATATGATCCAGGCTTCCCAACGCATCGTTTAATACACTGGTGGTGCGATCACCCAGATCGCAACAGCCGGCTCATGATAGGGGTTGGCATATTGAAAGGCTTCACCTCGAATGCGGAAGCTATCACCGGGTTGAATTATAAAGCATTTGCCTGCAATAGTGATGTCGAGCTTGCCGGATATGAGATAGCCAACTTCCTGAGTTGGACGTGTGACAGGTGTTTCAAGTTCTGCACCGGGCTTGAATGTAGAATGTACCACTTCAAAGTCATCCGTGAGGTCGGGAGAGAGCAGTTCTTCCACTAGGCCCGCTTCATTGGACCCAATTGGTCGCCGTGCACTTTGACGCACGACAAACCCTGCCTCTTCGGGGGCAGCTTTGGCTTGGCCGAACAGCATAGACATTGGGATGTCGAGTGCTCTGGCAAGATCACGTAGGTCATTGATTGAGGGTTCTGAGAGGTCGCGCTCCACCTGCGAGAGCCAGCCAACGGATTTGCCGACTGCTTCAGCCAGATCGCTCAGCGTCAATCCGCGTGACTTGCGCAGCGACCGAAGGTCGGCACCAAGGCTGTCAAGAAGTGCAAGATCAAGAGCGGACATGGAAGCTTTCGTGAAAATTTTGGAATTTTTTTCACGGTGCCGTGAGTCGGTGAAAAAATCAAGAAAATTTTTACCTTCACGATGGGGTTTTGAAAGTCGATAGACAGGAGCCAGTGTTCCCTGTATCGCTGCGCCTATGCAACGCACTTATAATCCTCCCTCTGATCCGCTTAATATCCTTTATGAGGATCGCGAAGTCATCGCGGTCGAAAAGCCAGCTGGCCTTTTATCGGTTCCGGGACGCCAAGAGCATTCGACCGATTGTCTTATCTGGCGCGTTCAGATAGCTTTTCCCGATGCTCTATTGGTGCATCGCCTTGATATGGATACATCGGGTGTAATGGTTTTCGCGCTCACCGCCCATGCCCAACGGCACCTGTCGATGCAATTTGAGCAGCGCGTGACGAAAAAAACCTATATCGCGAGGGTTGCAGGGCAGGTTGCTGAAAAGGTGGGAGAAGTTGATTTACCGCTGATTGTAGATTGGCCCAATCGACCAATTCAGAAAGTTTGCCATGAGACGGGAAAATCGGCTTTGACCGAGTGGAAGGTGATAAAGATGGCCGAGGGCGAAACTCGTCTGCGCCTAACACCCAAAACGGGCCGCTCTCATCAGTTGCGAGTGCATTGTCTTGCTATTGGCCATCCGATCTTGGGTGATCCGTTATACACCCCTGAGACGGCAGCAGATTTTCCACGTATGATGCTACATTCCGAAGAGCTACGCATCAACCACCCCGAAAACGGCCACGGCATGAAGTTCCGCGCCAAAGCGCCATTTTAGCAGCGCGGATAATTTCTGGCGCAAAGCCTTAAAGCGTTTTGGCTCAAGCTCCATCCAATTTGGACCGAACAAGGCGCGAGGTCCCGCGCTGGGGCAAATATATCTCCACAACCAAACTTATTTACAGAGGCAACCGTCATCTCATAACCCTTCCAGTTTAATCCTGCAACACCCGGCATTATGCCTTCGTCATCTTTATAAAGGCCAAGCTCTTTGGACTGTTCGTTTGAGGCAAATGAGTAGTAATCAAGGGATCATCCTCTTTTTTCTTTATGCGCATTTATCTCTGCAAGCTCGCTGTCTGAGCAAAGGATAATGGAGGCATCATCGCTCAAGTGGTTTGGAACGCCGATAAATCCGTTGTCATAGGCCATGCAATAGATGCCGGATACACGCATATTGACTACAAACACCAAATGGTCCTGACCTTTGGAAAACAAGGACACTATATCAATTTCGCCGCGCTGATCCCGAATGGTTCGATTTTTAAGCTCAAAATCAAAGGCTTTAGCCCACAAGGATATTTGAAGCTCATTGAGCTTGATTATTTGCTGTTCAAGCACCCTGACGTCGTTTAATGAAAGGTATTTTGTCATAATTATAGCTTTTTCTATCACAAAAGTAGTTGATAAAAATTAAAGTCAAATGCTAGCAATGGCTAATATAGCAGGACCACAAAGGGCATAATTGGGTCTATAAAGTGGTATGTTAATCGTCTTTTTGAATTATCTAATGCGATTAATTTTAAGCGTATCATAAATGGAAAATATGGAAATTGTATAAAGCTCAAGATTGTATTATTAAAAAATTGCCAATCATCTGGCTATGCGATCTAAATCCTCAGTTTAGATGCTCAAATTCCATTTTCAAAACGAGGTAGCCTGTAAAGTCTTACGCGTTGAATTGATCTGTCTTCAGCATTTAGGCCCATTGCGTTTATTCGTTGGGGGCGGCTGGCGGCGTCAAAATGTGCCGCAGGAGTGCGACTGGGTGGGCGCGTAGGCTGAGGCGGAGGGCAACGTAGTCTTCGACCACTTCTTCGCCAAGGCTCATTTGAGGCAAGTGTGCTTGGGGTTCAACGATACCCTCGCCATCCATATCATCGGCAAAGAGGGGCAGGGGCTTTTCCGAAGTAATCGCTTTGGCCTGCCAGAGGGCTTCGCGTCTGTTCAGGCGTAAAGGGGCAAAGACATCGGCCTCTGCCAGACGGGTAAGCACTAAGGGCGGCGTGCCTGCGCGGCGCCAGACATCTTTGAGCGAAAGATACCCGTTGCCCCGCGCGGTGGTGATCCAAGCGGCATCGTCTTCCCGCAGTCCCTTGATCTGGCGAAACCCAAGGCGCAGGACCAGCCCGCTGCGCCCGTTAGGTTCCATCACATTGTCCCAGTAGCTGTCGTTGATCGAAACAGGGCGCACTTTAACCCCGTGCTCTTTTGCATCGCGCACAATTTGGGCAGGGGCATAAAACCCCATGGGTTGGGAATTCAAAAGCGCGCAGGCGAAAATGCCCGGGTGATGGCATTTGATCCAGGCACTGGCATAGACGAGAAAGGCAAAACTGGCGGCGTGGCTTTCGGGAAAACCGTAAGATCCAAAGCCTTCAATCTGGGAAAAACAGCGTTCGGCAAACTCGCCATCATAGCCGTTTTTCCGCATCCCGTTTAGAAAACGGCTTTTGAACTTGCTCACGTTGCCGTGCTTTTTGAACGTGGCGAGTGATCGACGCAGACGATCGGCCTCATCCGGGGTAAAGCTGGCACCAATGATAGCGATCTGCATCGCCTGTTCCTGAAAGAGCGGCACGCCAAGCGTTTTGCCCAAGACCTCGCCCAAAGCATCAGAGGGGAACTCAACTGGCTCCTCTTTGTTGCGGCGGCGAATATAGGGATGAACCATATCGCCCTGAATGGGGCCGGGCCGGATGATCGCGACTTCGATCACCAGATCATAAAAGCACCGTGGCTTCATGCGGGGAAGAAAGTTCATCTGCGCACGGCTCTCGACCTGAAACACTCCGATACTGTCTGCTTTGCACAGCATATCATAGACTTTGGGGTCTTCAGAGGGCAAACTTGCCAGCGTGTACTCCTCTCCTACATGTTGGCGCATCAGGTCAAAGGATTTGCTTAGACAAGTTAGCATACCGAGGCTGAGGACATCTACTTTCAGAATGCCAAGCGCGTCGATATCATCCTTGTCCCAGCAAATAACAGTGCGGTATTCCATCGTGGCGTTTTCGATAGGGATCAGCTCATCAAGCCGCCCTTCAGTGATGATAAAGCCGCCTACATGCTGGCTTAGGTGGCGGGGAAAGCCGATGATTTCAGAGATCAAATCCAATGTCTGACAGAGCCTACGATCTTTGGGGTTCAGCCCAATTTCACGTAGCCTTTTATTTTGCAGACCGTCATTGCTGTTAAATCCCCAAAGCTGGGATGACAGCGCGGTAACTGTGTCTTGTGTGAGGCCCATGGCTGTACCAACTTCGCGCACTGCGCGTTTACTGCGGTAATGGATGACGGTTGCGCATAATCCCGCACGATGCCGGCCATAACGTTCATAGATATGCTGAATGACTTCTTCGCGGCGCTCATGTTCGAAGTCAACATCGATGTCCGGTGGTTCGTCGCGGGCTTCGGAAACGAAGCGCTCAAAAACCATCGTTCCGATCTCTGGGCTTACAGACGTGATACCAAGACAGTAGCAGACCACTGAATTGGCCGCAGATCCGCGCCCTTGGCACAGAATATCACGCGACCTTGCAAAATGCACAATATCACGAACAGTGAGGAAGTAGGGTTCATATTTCAGCTTGGTGATCAGGCTGAGTTCATGTGCGAGCATAGCCCGTACTTTGTCAGTGGCACCATAAGGATAGCGCCAGTTCAGCCCTGCATAAGCCAGGTGGCTTAGCCGATCTTGTGGGGTTTCTTCGGTGCTAATTTCGGAGGGATATTCATAGCGTAGCTCATCGAGCGAAAATGTCATGGTTTGAGAAAGCTTATAGCTGCGATCAACAGCTTGGGGAAATGCGTGAAATATGTGGCGCATTTCACTCTCAGAGCGCAAGCGTTGTTCTGCATTGGCAAGGGATGCACGCCCCAATCGATCAATGCGTGTGCTGGTTCGGATCGCAGTCAGGACATCAGCCAGTCGACGCCTTTTGGAGTGATGCATTATCGGTTGGGCACTTGCCAGTATCTCAAGCCCAAGTTGCTCTGCCAGAGCAGCTGTTTTCTCAAAACGGATTTGATCCTGACCATCATAACAGGGGGCCATAATGAGGTGCATTTGATCTCTGAGGCGGCGCGTCACGCGTTCCGCCTGTGGCAACCATGCGCGCGCGCCGCTTGGTAAAAGTATCTCTTGTGGCGGGTGGAGAACAAGCTGTAACCCTTGGGCGCGTTCAAACAGATCACTGAGCTTGAGACGACAGGCGCCTTTTTCTGCCCTTAGCCGCCCCTTGGAAAGAATGCGGCACAGATTTGCCCATCCAGTACGATTCTCTGACAAGGCAGTGAGGGTCAGACCCTCTTGGAAGATCAAGGTAGCCGCAGGGATAAGACGCGGTGTGTTTAAAATATCGGCTGACGGTGGTTTGGCAATTCTTTTAGGCCGTGGGGGCCCGTATACATCTGCTGCTTGACGTTCCGTCACAAGGCGCCTGATTTTGCGTGCTTGGCTATGTGCTCGCACAATGCCAGCTACAGAATTTTCATCCGCTATAGCCAGAGCAGGCATGCCCAGCAGAGCGGCGCGTTCCATATATTCCTCAGGATGCGCAGCCCCTTTCAGAAAGGAGAAATTCGATGTGGCAGAGAGTTCAACAAACATAAGGCGTTCAGTATATTCATGTTTTGTTCTCATTAGAATAGCAAATGTGATAAATTTTGAATATTTTCATATCTGCCTTTATGTATCTGAAATATCGTCCGTTTTGCAGTAATTTTGTAAAATAGGTTGCACCAAAACATGTATAGGGTTTCAAGTATGATCTTTGCTCAATTGTTTCTTGAGCTTCAGTAAACCGATTAAGGCATTATCGCGGTGCTTGCGCAAATCTGATATAGTCGCACTGGTTAACGATTTTTCAAATTGAGAGACCAATTTGGCCTTTGTTTCCTTGTCCAACGACGCAGTTCCAAGATCCTGCCATCGTGCTTCCTGTGAGGGACCAAGGTGCTCTAAATACTGGCTGTAACCGCCGTCGCCACCACCCAGATGATAGACCATGTTCGGGCCCAAAAAGGCCCACCGTAATCCTGGTCCATGCTTCATAGCGCGATCAATATCCTCAACTGTTGCAATACCGGATTGGACCATGTGCACCACTTCGCGGTAAAGAGCTGCGTTTAAACGATTGGCGATATGACCAACTACCTCACGTTTTGCGATGATGACTTCTTTATCATAGCTTTCGTAAAAAGCTTTTGCTCGGTCTCGCAATGCTACGTCAGTCTTATCCCCGCAGACAATTTCAACAAGCGGAATAAGGTGGGGAGGGTTAAACGGATGGCCTACCAAGAACCGCTCGGGGTGTTGCATTCCATTTTGGATATCAGTTGCCAAAAGCGCGGTTGTTGAAGATGCAATGGGAGTATCGATGGGAAGGTATGTTTCGGCCTGCGCGAGCAGATCTTGTTTCAAGCCAAGTCGATCTGGTGCATTTTCTTGCACCCAATCCGGCTTATCGCAGGCTTTGCGCATATCAGTGGTTAAATGCAGTCTGTCCCAAGGCAGTTCTGCAATCATTGGATTTAAAATTAATAGATCGCGCCATGCAGATGTGACTTGCTCTTTTGCCACCACAAGCGCAGTCTCATGCGGGTCAAAAACTGTGACATCTGCGCCTTTGCTCAAAAACAAAGCCGCCCAGCTTACGCCGATAGTTCCAGCGCCAAGTAAGGTTATAGCGAGTGCGGGCAAAGTTTTAGCTCACAGACCGGATTAGTTTGCGTTCGAGGACTTGGAGTACGGTTTTCAGATCGTGACCGCGTTTTAATATACGCCCATCCATTCCGATAACGGTATATTCGCCGTATCGATTTCTCAGGCGGGGGCGTTTTTCGATTCTATATATGGGATACTCGGCTGTGCGTTTGAAGATTGAAAAGATAGCAACATCGTGAAGCATGGAAATGCCATAGTCCCTCCATTCGCCTGCGGCGACCATGCGTCCATAGAGAGATAATATAATACTCATCTCAGGCCTCTTAAAGGCGACCTTCTCAATAAATTTCTGGGTAGATATATTGGGTATCGAGGAAAAACTATCCATGCGTTTAATCTCGGCTTGATTGTTCTTTAAATCAAGTATTTTGCGACGTCTAACTGAAATAAAAAGCGCCTCGGTGTCATACCGAGGCGCTTAAGTGTTATGTGAAGATATCTAGTTATCCATTTCCTCCGGTAACATCTTGTTAAGAAAAATTGCCAGAAACGCAGTTGGGGCAACTGCAGAGGTTGCCAGTGTTTTCCAAATGCCAGGCAAGTATTGTACTGCAGTTGGCACGAGGTTGAGGCCGAGACCAACCGTCAGTGAAATCGCTATTATGATCATATTACGACGCGTCATCTTAATTTCGGACAATACGTTTAGGCCTGCGGCTGCGACCATTCCAAACATCACGATAACCCCGCCACCTAGCACAGGCAGAGGCATTGAGGCGATGATGGCGCCAATCTTGGGGACAAGGCCGCAGAGAACCATAATGATCCCAGCAATTGTCACAACATGGCGGCTCATGATCCCGGTCATTCCAACGATACCAACATTCTGGCTAAAGGATGTATTTGGTAATCCCCCAAAGACCCCTGCAATTGATGTCCCGAGGCCGTCTGCATAGGTAGCACCTGCAATCTCATCATCAGTTGCTTCTCTATTTGCCCCTGCTTTAGTTGTCGCCGAGGCGTCTCCGACTGTTTCGACGGCCGAAACAATAGATACCAATGTCACAGCAATAACGGCTCCAAGGCTAAATTCAAAACCGTAAGGCATAACCTGCAGACTAGTGATCCAACTGACTTTTCCAACGGCGGCAAAAGAGACCATACCAAAAGCAGCGGCCAAAGCATAACCTGCAAGAAGGCCTACCAGTATAGCTGCATTAGAAAGTATGCCCTTAGTTGAAAATTTCATAATCAAGGCAACAATAATTACGGTCATTGCGACCGACCAATGTTTCAGCGATCCAAAGCTATCTGCTGCCATTTGAAAGTCTGCAGCCCCGCCGGCTGCGTATTTTATACCAACTGGGATAAGGTAAAGGCCAATGGCCAAAATA
Organism: Paracoccaceae bacterium; assembly: GCA_029247845.1. Lineage (GTDB taxonomy): Bacteria > Pseudomonadota > Alphaproteobacteria > Rhodobacterales > Rhodobacteraceae > LFER01. Next base: position 24,732 of record JAQWKM010000071.1, read on the forward strand.
ACCAATCCCGTCACAAGTGGCGGCAGCCAGCTTCGGAGAGAACCGATCACCGACCCGAGTGCGAAGTGAATTAAACCTGCTATAACGCATGATGTCAGTGCCACACCAAGACCTTGCGTGGCAGCCACACCTGCTAGGACTCCTACAAAAGCAAAGCTGGTACCCTGCATTATCGGAAGACGTGCGCCAACTGGTCCAAAGCCAACTGTTTGAAACAGCGTGGCAATCCCTGCAAACAGCATTGCCATTTGAATGAGATAGATTTGTTCGGGACCGCCAAAGGCAAGGCCAGCAGCACCAGCCACGATAATCGATGGTGTTACGTTTGAGGCGAACATGGCTAAGACATGTTGTAAACCTAGTGGTATACTTTCCGCCATAGGAGGTGTGCTATTGGGATCTGAGTAAGTTCCATTTGATATTTCGGTCATAAGTACTTTCCTCTCCTGTTGATATCATTGTTCCCTGGTCTTTTAACGGGCAATTATTTGTTTTCCTGAAACACCCAATATGGGGTTTCAAAAAAGACTTCCTCTAGATTTTCCTCTGGTCCGATTCGGTCAATAACCGCGAAGAGCCCAGAGCCTTGTAAGGGGGTTAGAACCCCGTGCCAGATATTGCGGTGAAAGTTGATTGCTTGCCCCGGTTCGCTCAAGAAAGCGATAGGATGTGCGGGAGTATTGTTTTCATCCTGTGCCACGGTAATTAAAAACGCTGCATACGTCATTGGAATAAACGCTTGTGAGCCGAGGGGATGGCGCTCCATCATATCTAGTTTATAGGGTAGGTTACGCGGTTCTGCTTTAAAAAGGCTGATCCCGGATCGGCCATTTGAAAAATCTATTTCAGCCCGGTCATGGTATCGCTGGCAAAGCCCCTGATTGATGATCTTATCGGGTTGGCCAGAGACGTCTAGAACATCCCCGAAGGATGCAAAAGCCTTGGAGTTTAAGGCCTGGATATATAAGTTGTTCGTCATGGTAGCATGCCTTGCAACCTAAGTTCAGCAATACGTTCTACCTGTTTGCAAGCCGTCTCAAACTCAATATCGGATTTATTGTCGAGCCTTTTTTTGAAGGCTGTCAGTATGCTTGATTTTGTATTGTCGCCCACAGCGATGATGAACGGGAATCCATGTTTTTCGGTATAATCCTTATTCAGAGTTTCAAACGTCTCACGTTCTTGGTCCGTCAGAGCGTCAAGACCTGCACCCGCTTGCTCATCATTTGAGGCTTGTGTTAATCTTTGGGCCCTTGCCAGCTTTCCAGCGAGATCTGGATGGGCGCGCAAAACTGCAAGTCTTTGATCCTTGCTTGCCGCTCTAAAAATTCTTGCCAATGCATTGTGTAATCCAGTGGCCGTGTCATGTGCTCGACCCAGTTCAAGTTTGAACGCGCCGAGTGCGATCCATTCGGAATGTTCAAATATAAGGCCGTAAAGCTCTAAAAATCTTTTTTGCGTCATTTCAGATGGGCGTTCATAGTTTTTGGCTGGATGATGGCTGTGCCAATGTTTTGCTATATCAATACGGCGGGCGAACCAGACATTACTGTGAGATTGTGCATATTCGATAAAGCGGCGCAGTGCCATGATACGACCTGGTCTACCGATCAGGCGGCAGTGCAACCCGATTGAGAACATTTTGGCCTGGCCTTGGGCTCCTTCACTATAAAGCGTGTCAAAGCTATCTTTGAGATAAGTGAAAAACTGATCGCCAGAGTTAAATCCCTGGGCTGTCGCAAAGCGCATATCGTTGGCATCCAGCGTGTAAGGAACAATCAATTGATCCTTACCATTTGAGCGAATCCAATAGGGAAGATCGTCAGCATAACTGTCAGAAATATAATCAAACGCACCTTGGGCGCTGACCAAATCAACTGTGTTTTCTGAGCAGCGGCCAGTATACCATCCAGTCGGACGCTCTCCTGTCACGTCCTTGTGTAGCTTAATCGCTTGCGTGATCTGGGCAGTTTCTTCTGCTGGAGACATATCTTTGTGTTCAATCCACTTAAAACCGTGGCTTGCGATTTCCCAAGCGGCCGATTGCATTGCACGTGTTTGTTCAAGACTGCGCGCGAGTGCTGAGGCGACGCCGAAGACAGTCACTGGGACGTCAAATTCGGTAAACAGCCGATGAAGACGCCAGAATCCGGCGCGTGCTCCATACTCGTAAATACTCTCCATGTTCCAATGCCGCTGGTCTGGCCAGGCCGCAGCACCGACAATCTCGGATAAGAAAGCTTCTGAACTAGGGTCACCGTGAAGGATCGAGTTTTCTCCGCCTTCTTCGTAATTTAGAACAATTTGAATGGCTATATTTGCCCTATGCGGCCAAGCGGCTGCAGGTGGATTTTGCCCGTATCCTCGCATATTGCGCTTGTATCGCGTCATTTTATGCCTCTCATAGTGAGTATCTATCACTATACTTGAAACTTGATTCACAAGCAAATTTTGAAACAGCTTCCAATTTTAGATAAGCTTGTGCCTATACGTAAAATAAGGAATGACTCTGTCTAAAGGAAAGAGGTTGCGCATGTCTGGATATTTAACAACCCATATATTGGATACAGCTAAAGGCTGTCCCGCTGAAGGCGTTAAGATTGATCTTTTCCGGTTAGAGGGGGATCAGCGCATACATCTCAAAAGCTTGTATACCAATTCTGACGGACGAACGGATACACCAATCTTGCCCAAAGATAAATTCCAAACGGGTGTTTACGAATTGGTGTTCCATGCGGGGGATTACACTATGCACACAATCGGTGCCGATCGCACCGAATTGTTTCTAGATTTAGTCCCAATTCAATTTAACATGTCGATGGGGGTCCATTATCACGTGCCTTTACTTTTATCGCCTTTTGCTTATTCGACGTATCGCGGAAGCTGAGCGCCCTTCAAAAGACTTTTCATATTCGCGGCTATGCGCTGGGAAATGAAGTCGATGAAAAGCCGCGTCTTGGGATCTTGTTGTTTGCGGTGCGGATAAAGGCAGCCGATTTGTAAGTCAGGTGGCCCGTTATCGGTTAAAATGGGGATCAATGCACCTGATTTTAAATGCTGTATAACTTCAAAATAAGGCTTTAGAATTATGCCAAAGCCATCAAGTGCCCAGTTCGTCAGGATATCGCCGTCATCTGTTTCAAAAGGGCCGGACACGGCAAAGCTCTTGATACCGTCTGCCGTTTGTAGGGGCCATTGAAATTCTGTTGCACCGGGAAAGCGCAATTGCAGACAATCATGGGTTCCATCCACCAGCTCTTGGGGGGATTGAGGCATGCCTCGGGTTGCAATATAGCTTGGCGATGCGCATAAAAGCCTTGGACAATCTCCAATTTTTTTCATTTTCAGGGAGGAATCTTTTGGTAGGCCTAAGAAAAACGCCATATCCAAACCCTCACCAGCGATGTCGATGCTGCGATCAGATAGGCGCATGCGGATATCAATCATCGGATATACTGTCTTAAACTCAGGCACAGCAGGGGCGATAAAACGACGCCCTATGCTAAACGGAGTACCAATATATATTGAACCACGTGGCGTTTGAGTGACATTTTGAACCTGAGCTTCGGCGTCTTCAATCGCGTTCAATATTTGAATTGCGCCATTGTAAAACAGCATGCCTTGCTCTGTTGGATGAAGTTTACGCGTCGTCCTTTGAAACAATTTCACGCCTAAGCGATCCTCAAGTTGTGAAATACGAGAAGATGCGACTGCGGGTGAAATCCGTTGGTCGCGGGCCGCAGCCGACATGTTGCCAAGGTCATAGACCCGGACGAACGTGCGGATGTTATCAATATATGACATTTACCTGATTTTCTTGAAACAGCTTGGAATTTTTCATAATACAAGTAAATCTTACAAAGAGCTAGGATGCAAATAGGCCAAGCAAGGACCTATAATGAGTGATGTTGCGATAATCTGGGATTGGTTAGGGTTTGCGGTTAGGTGGCTGCATGTCATTACGGCAATGGCTTGGATTGGTACATCCTTCTATTTTATAGCATTAGATCTTGGATTACGCCGATCCCCTGAGCTTCCGGACGGAGCGCATGGAGAGGAATGGCAAGTTCATGGAGGCGGATTTTACCATGTGCAGAAATATCTTGTCGCACCTGCTCAGATGCCTGAACATTTGATTTGGTTCAAATGGGAAAGCTACATGACATGGATTTCCGGTGCTGCCCTGTTGATGGTTATGTATTGGGCCGGTGCTGAGCTTTATCTGATTGATCCTGCAAAAGCTGATTTAACAGTGATGACCGCGATATTGATTTCAGCGGGATCGCTTACAGTCGGCTGGATCATCTATGATGTCCTGTGTAAGTCCCAATTGGGAAGATACCCCACGACGCTCATGATATTGCTATTTGGACTACTTGTCCTGATGGCATGGGGCTATGATCAAATCTTTACAGGTCGAGCGGCACTTTTACATCTGGGGGCGTTCACAGCCACAATTATGACGGCGAATGTATTTTTCATCATCATGCCCAACCAACGGATCGTGGTTGATGATCTGATAAATGGTCGCGTTCCACATGCCAAATATGGCCGGATTGCCAAACTGCGCTCGACGCATAACAATTATCTCACTTTGCCTGTGATCTTTTTAATGCTGTCCAATCACTATCCACTTGCCTTTGCGAGCGAATATAACTGGTTGATTGCAGGTTTAGTCTTTCTGATGGGCGTCACGATACGGCATTATTTTAACACAACGCATGCAGGAAGCGGCAACCCAACTTGGACGTGGCTGGTAACAGCGCTTTTGTTCTTGCTGATCATGTGGCTGTCGACTGCACCGCTTTCTGTCCGAGCTCAGCAGGATACAGCCCTGTCCCAAAAGCAGGAAATATTTGCAACAACTGCTGGTTTTGAAGAGGTCTATGACATTGTTTCTGGGCGCTGCTCTATGTGCCACGCACGCGATCCAATCTATGAAGGCATTCACTATGCGCCCAAGCAGGTCTTTTTAGAAACATATGCTGACGTGACTGCGCAGGCCAAAGCGATTTTTATTCACTCAGGCGTCACTCATGCGATGCCGCCAGCCAATATAACGTGGATGGAGCAAGCTGAAAGAGACAAAATTCAGGGTTGGTTTAGAACAGCAAGTGAGAAAATGCCGATCACAATGCGCCTGAATTGACAAAAAGTATCAATCTTTAAGATACAACTTGTCTTTAATAGACTATATTGGCGACAAACTCGCGTCGGATATTATAAATACTAATTTAATACAAAAGCTTATATAATTATTAAATCGTATGTGTCCAGTCTGCCACTATCGCTTCCTTGGCGATTCAGTGTTTTAATATGCTATCATTGGCACACTTTCATCACAAATAATGCGGTTCCCGCTTGACGCCAAATGGGGCTTCATCTATCTGCTTTGTCTTACGAGCGGGTATGGTGAAATGGTATCATAAGAGCCTTCCAAGCTTAAGGCGCGGGTTCGATTCCCGCTACCCGCTCCAATTAGACAATTTAACATATTGGTTAAAAAATATTTATTAAGTTATGCGTTCGACTGGTACCATTCGTTGCCATCACCGAAAAATAGCCTATTTTTAAGCGATTGTAAGCTTAATCCGCCCAATTTCCCTCTCAGTCACCCACCCCTGACCTAAGCAAAAAATTCTAACCAGATGGTATCCTTACGGATGTGGTTCTGTCCGACTAGGATTTTGGGAAAATTGCTAAAAAGGTTTTAAACACACAGAATTAACGTCCAGTTATGCGACCACCGCGCGAATTATTCTCAAAAACTTGTGTAGGACCCGGTGCTCGTGGCGCACTTATTTATGAATTAATTAGAGATAAAGACTTATACCAAAAATGTTAATTCAGTCGGCGCTGCTCTGAACAGATTGCTGCATCAATATGTGCTTTAGGGATGCACTATGCACAGCTTTAGGCACTCAATGAGAGACAGGCTTAAAGCGGTTCAGTGTCCGTCAGATATCATTGATCGGGTAGGCGGTTGGGCCACAGGAAGTGTGGGGCAAGGTTATAGGGAGGACGTTTGCGCAAAGTGGATGAAAAGAATTTGAATATATATCGCAGAAATAGTTTAAATTATTTAAGCCCAGCAACTGCCAGTGCCGATTGTAAACGTACTAAAGCCGGACCGTATACATTTCGAAGACTTTCTTGACTTAGGTTGGGCATCAAATCATGAGCAGTCAAAAGTACCTCTTTTGCTTCTTCATCTCTTTCTAGCAAAACGCAGCAACCACTTACTATGTTGTAAAAAACCCAAATAAGCGGATCGCGTGGACTCAAAGAAATTGCAGTATTTACGAATTCTAACGCTTTCTCTTTATCTTAGTTCACGTTCATCATATATGCTTGCGTTCGTCCGTGTTATGCTAAGGCATAGATAGGATTGATATCAATAGCTCTTTTTAAAGCAAAATCAGCCTCGTCATGTTTCTTTAGAAATGCTCGGACACGACCGAGCGCATAAAATGCAAATGGACTTTCACCATCTAATTTATTTGTCAACTCAGCGTGTTTTGCCGCATGTTGGAGCAATCCTTCAGTTTCAATTGAAATACCCCCAATAATCTTTAAAATTGATGCCATCGCCGCTCCTGCATGCGCTGAAGAGGACTTGGGGTCTAATTTAATGGCAGCAGAGGAGTGAGCAGTTTACGACATTGGTGTCGGAATACCTTCAGACTTATTTAATTTTGTTTGAATAAAAGGGTTTTTGCTTTCTTAAGCATTTCTAGAATTGTGCGTCTTTTGCGACGCTAGGAGAAAAGTTTTGTGAATATTCGTGGTAATATGTTTGGTGCAACAGCTATTTTTCTATTCGCCTTAGGCTTTCCAGCGGCTGACCAACTTTTGCAGACCTGGGGGATAATTACTCTTATTGCTTTACGAAATTTCCTAGCGTTTATGGTCATTGTCTTTTTAATTTTCTTGTTAGAACGAAACGTTTCTTTTTTGAAACTACCCTGGGTGAAAGGTTTTTGGATTGGTGGAATAGGATTTGGCTCTGGTTCCCTGCTTCTTTTAGTAGCACAAGCGATGACAGATGCCACAATGGCTGCTCTTGCTGCTGCTGCAATGCCAATATTTGCTGTTGGTTTAGAGGTAGTTCTTGATGGAAGGCGGCTCAGTGGCCGCTTTTTAGTAGCGGTAGCTCTCGTGTTGTTGGGAGGAGCATTGGCTGCTGGCGTAATGCCTGGAAATTCCTCAATTGGGATGGGCTTTGTTTTGGGTCTCTTCGCCTCTGGGATTTTTGCTTGGGGGTCTCGGGAAACTGTAAAATCATTTCCCACACTGTCTCCTCTATCGCGCACAGCCATTACGACGTCTGGCATGTTTGGGTTTACGGCAATTGCTTGCATTGCAACTATATTTTTTGAGCACTCATGGCCAACTGTTGGATCATTAGATATATCAAATATAGGTCTTTTAGTTATTTATGCTTGTTTTGCACTTGGCGTTTCACAGGTCTTTTGGATTAAGGCAGTCGACGAAGTTGGAATTGGAATTGCATCCTTCCATCTAAATGCAACTCCATTTTACGTAATGATTATTGTTTTTATACTAGGGTCAGAGTGGAATTGGATTCAGACTGCGGGTGTAGCCATTTTGACGGTTGGAACTTTACTAGCACAGCTACCTGAAAAACGCTCCAACTTCGGTAAGACGCGGAATATATAAATATTTTTTGGAACTCACAGAGACCTTTTTTGCTTTGTTAAAAAAGTTTATTGGTTGGTGCCGGTATTATCAGGATGGTGCGCATGGATTTATTTCCTCACCATTTAGTTTGGCTAATTTTGGATAATTCTTTTGAAACCAGTTCTTCAAATTTGTTGAGAATTTGGGAGGATGGACGACCGAGTGGGCGTAGTAAAAAAATATAATTCCAAATTAAAGGTTTGAATATCCTGATATCTACTTCGTTAGTATAACGTGACGCCGTAATTGCATCAATTATTCCCACGCCAGCACTGCGTCGAACGAAACTGCAAACTGACTCAAAGGTTTGAGTTTCTATAATGATATTGGGGTGAATACCTCCAGATTGTGAAAAACGGTCAATTAATTGGACTGTAGTCGGATGTGTGGACGTTACTGTGATTAATTTGTGGACACTTAGTTCTTCAGGTCCATACATTTTTATATTATCAGGTGCTGTACCTTTTGGAAATATAACGACGCAGGGTTGTGGGAATTCCTTAACACTCAGATTTTCCGTGTCTCTTAATCGCGTTGTAATTGCAAGATCGTAGTCATGGGTTGGCAGCAGACCACTCATCATTTCTGTCCGTCTAGCTTGTAAGTTGATACGTATACCAGAACGATTTTCTAAGAATTTGCTTAACAAGTCCGGTAGAAAATCAATTGCAATATCAGGATATGAAACGATCGCGAGATCGCCCTTTCTATCTTCCCTTATTTGACGTGCATGGTGTTCTGTCAATTCAACACTTTCAAGGGTGCGCGCAACGTCAGCTAAAAGTATTTGGGCCTCCGGCGTTGCTATCAAGCGTCCTTTAATTCGCTCAAATAATTTGAAACCCAATGTATGCTCCAAGTTTGTAATCAAACTGCTCGCCGATGGTTGTGCAATTCCCAGCATTTGTGCGGCTTGGGTCATGTTACCTGTTCTCATTATTGCTCGAAAACACTCAAGTTGTTTAATATTTAGCAAATCCATAAACTCCATAGGCAAAATCTATTAACCCTGAGATAATCAGTATTATCTACTATTGATTTAATAACATAGCTTTAATTTTGTTTATGAAAGTTATTTCGAAAATATAGCTATTAGGATGGCGTTCTGGATATGGCAAATGTGCAAGATATTACGAAGGTCGGAACATACGCCCTTTCACCTGACTTAATTTGGACCAAAGACGGACCACTTTCCAAACATGTAATCTTTGTATCAAATGGCAGGATAGTTTCTGTTTTACCTCAATCAGAGTTTTCGTTGGCCTATCCTGAAAACGTAATTACAGAACTGCCTAATCGTGCGATTGTACCTGGTTTTATAGATGCACACACCCATTTGGGTCAGGCATTTGGCAAGGCCATCACAGGCGGTGAACCGGCGCAGATTTGGCGCCGTATCTGGACACCATTGGAAAGCAGTTACGATACCGAGACTATTTATGTGTCTGCCAAATGGATGTTTCTGGAAGCGTTGCGTGGCGGTTTCACCGGTATCTCAAACTTTGCTGTGATGAACAGCGTAAAGACGGAAGCAATTCACCGCGCAGCCAGGGAAGTGGGAATTCGCCTTGTATCCAGCACAGGTAGCGCGCTGCCAGTCGATGGGGTTACACCGCCTAACAATCGCGACCTTTCAGATGCTATTGAAAAAGGTGTGGAGCGCATGGAAAACCTGATCGCAGCCTGCGCTTCGGAACCCTTGATTACCCCTTCAGTCTGTGTGCCTGCCGTGCAGAGCGCACCGGGGGAGCTGATACGAGAGCTATCGCGATTTTGCGCGGAAAAGGACGTGCTGTTTCAGATTCACACCAACGAACACCACGTCGAAGTTCACTGGAGCGTCGCAACTTATGGGATGCGCCCACTTGAATATTTTGCCAAGTACGATGCCGTCGGCCCGCATACGTTGCACCATCATTGCACACTAGTGACCGATCAAGAGATCGAACTCTTGCGCGACACTAAATCAGGCGTCAGTTATAACCCTCTAGCTAGTGCTTGGAAGGGTGATCGGGTTGCACCAGCCTTAGCTTTTGCGGCCCGTGGGGTTCGGTTTGGAGTCGGAACTGATAGCACTCGGTCAGACGGATTACGTCTTTTGGAATCCGCAGAAACAACGCAACGCATATCTCAGGGTATGCAGCTTGCTGACTTCGCTTGCGGAGCAGCGTGGACATGGATCGACGCCGCAACGCGCGGCAGTGCAGATGTTTCAGGCCTTGGTGGTGTTACTGGAGAATTACGCGAAGGCCTAAGAGCAGATTTTCTTGTGTTTGACCTTACCGCACCAGAAGTCATTCCATCCTGGGATTTCGAATGGGAACTGGTGCGACTTTTCAATCGTGATCAAATTGAGGCGGTTGTAGTTGATGGACGTACGGTTATGGAACACCGCCAGCCTGTCGGATGGGATGCTGCGGCATTTTTGGATGATCAGAAAAAACGTGCCTACGAGATGGTTGAAAACGCACCAATTATTCGGCGGCATGGACCTGCCTCCGGCATAAGGCGAAAATAAAAAGGGGAATATGGTATGGAAACGCAAATCAAGAAGTTTGGACGATTGTTCATTTCCCTGACCGGTGTTGTGATCATATGGTCGCTCTTTGCGAACTCGGGCTTCATCAGTCAAGACCTATTCCCGACTCCTGGTCAAGTTTTGGCTGCGGCAATCGAGCTGTACCAAGATGGTGTATTGATCAGCGACCTCAAGGTATCGTTGACGCGGGCTGCAGTCGGGTTCACAATCGGTGCCAGCCTAGGTATTTTCATTGGCCTCTTTACGGCTCGGGTCAAACTGGTATCAATGGCGCTTGAGCCGTTTTTGAATCTGCTTCGTCCCATTCCGGCGATCGCCTTGGTGCCAGTGGCCATCGTCTGGTTTGGGATCGGCGAAGGGTCAAAATATTTTGTCATATCCTACACCGTATTCCTAGCTGTTTGGCTAAACACCCACGCTGGAGCATCAGACGTGGCCAGCACTTACATCCGCGCTGCGCGCTCTCTTGGGGCCAGTAAGTTTCGCGAGTTCTTCGAGGTTGTCATTCCAGCCGCCGCGCCTCATATCGTCGTTGGCCTGCGTCTTGGGGCCGCCTTGGCGTTCCTTAGTCTTGTTGCTGCTGAGTTGAGTGGCGCCTCGTCTGGAATCGGTTTTCGCCTGCAGGATGCACGTCAGTTTATTCGCACTGACCGCATGTTTGTGGGATTGATCGAACTTGGCATCCTTGGCTCACTCTTAGATGCGATGTTCGTTCTCTTTAGCCGCCGCCTTGTGCATTGGGAGAACGGATAATGTGTGGTCCAGCCCAGGCAACTAAGACGCCATGTGTCGGACGCATACACATCAAGAATGCTGCCGTCACCTTCACAGCTCCAGGTGGAAAGAAGATTGAAGCCCTAGCCCCCACCGATCTTGTGATCGAGCCTGGTTCGTTCATTTCGCTGATTGGCCCCTCGGGATGCGGCAAATCCACACTCTTGAATGTAGTGGGTGGCTTCGTTCCGCTTTCGGAAGGATCCATCGAGTTGGACGATGTACCGGTCATGGGTATCAACCCAGATGTCGGTGTCGTGTTCCAGCAGTATGGTTTGTTCCCGTGGTTCACAGCACTTGGGAATGTTTTATTTGCTCTGAAACGCTTCAAGATTAGCAAAGAAGAACGTCTCGACCGTGCTCATGCAGCACTGAAAGAGGTCGGCTTGGATGGGCGTGAAAGCACCTTTCCAGGTCAGTTATCTGGCGGCATGCGGCAACGGGTGGCACTCGCCCGGACGTTTGTGACTTCACCCAAAGTCCTTTTGATGGACGAGCCTTTCGGCGCGCTGGATGCACAAACCCGCGTGGTCATGCACGACATCCTTTTGCGGGTTTGGGATGCGCACAAGGCTACCGTCATCTTTGTCACGCACGACGTAGATGAGGCGCTGATCCTGTCGGATAAGGCGCACATCATGAGCGCAGGCCCCGGTCGGATCATTGAAACCATGGAAATCCCCCATGAGCGGCCACGCCACATCGACAATATTGATGAACAGTTCCTGAAGAACCGCAACCATATCATCAAGCTTCTGCGCCAACCTGGTGCAGAAAAACTCTAACCTCTGAGAAAGGAGAAATACATGAAACACGCAATCAAAACTAGTTT
>JAQWKM010000171.1 GCA_029247845.1 Paracoccaceae bacterium
TTTTATTTCAATTTTCCAGAATATTTATTTAGCTAGACAAATTCTCTATGAAATTTGGATGCAAAACCCCAGTTTTTCTGATTTGGTCCCTACAAGACTTGTACCAACCGAAAGTATCGGCCAAACTGCTTTTCTTTGGTGCGGATGCTATTTTTTAATAGAGGTTTATATGAAAACAGTTCCTTTGGTTGGTTATAGTAGCAAGCTGTCGGGCCGTCCTGGTGATAGTATTGATTTCATGGTTTCGAGTGAGCTTGATGCAGACTATACTGTACAGCTTTTCAGGTCGATCAGTGCCGACCCCAATCCCACTGGCGCAGGGATTATTGAACAGTGCTGTGACACGCTCTTTTCCAAGCGGAACTTACCATCGCGACAGCAGAATTTCTACCCTGGCTCGTATGGCTTGACCGAATTGGGATTGCAGCTTGAGGCTAAGCACATGGTGAGATTTTCTGTATTGATATATCCCACCTTGCGCTGCTCCAATGATCAGTCGATCTTGGATTATGGCCGCTACGGCATTTGTTTGAATGCCCAGGGCGGCGTGGTGTTGCGTTCTGATAGAACGACTGTCACAAGTACCGCTACCGTCGAATTGCGCCGCTGGTATCGAGTTGAAGGTTTGATTGAGGCCTCGGGTGCAATGTCTTTGACCTTGGAACGTGTGGATGGCTCGCAACCGATATCTAAGGCGCTTTTGAACGCTGGGTCAGCGCTCAAACTGGGCCAGACTGCACAGATTATGATTGCGGCTAGATTGACAAGTAAGAAGATAAGTTGTTATTTTAATGGAAAAATAGAGTTACCCCAAATTTACGAGGACGACCGTGCTCTCGCTTTGTGGGATTTTTCCCATGATATTTCCAGCATGACTGTACCAGGGGAGGACTGTCCAGATCTAAATCTGGTAAATGCGCCAACTCGCGCTGTGACCAGCGCACTGTGGGACGGCAGCGAAATGAATTGGCGGCATAAGCCCGATCACTATGCAGCTATCGCATTCCACCAAGATAGCATTTATGACTTTGGCTGGCAGCCAGATTTTAGCTTCCTAATTCCAGAAAATATGCCATCCGGTGTTTATGTTATGCGGATAACTTGTGGCGCGCACTATGATGCTATGCCGTTTTTTGTTTGCCCGAAACTGGGACAGTCTACTGCGAAGGTCTGCGTGCTAATTTCGACCTTCACCTATTCCATCTATGGCAATCATGCTCGTCCAGATTTTGAGCCATCGTGGCTGCAACGCATTGCTGACTGGAAAGCCTATCCCAACAATCCAGCGGTCTTTAGTGACTATGGCCTGTCGACTTATAACAATCATTTGGACGGCACGGGTATTTGTCATGCATCTTATAAACGTCCTCTGTTCAACCTACGCCCCGGTTATTTAACTTTTGGGCAGGCCGAGTGCTCAGGGTTGCGACATTTTCAGGCTGACAGCCACCTAATTTCTTGGCTACATGCCAAAGATATCTCCTATGATATTGTAACAGATGAGGAGCTACACGATGAAGGCGTCACCGCGATTAGTAGTTATGATGCTGTGATCACTGGCAGTCATCCGGAATATCATACTAGTAAGACATTGGATGCTTTGACGCAGTATCGGGATCAAGGTGGCGCTTTACATTATCTGGGTGGCAACGGATTTTATTGGCGGATCGCCCGCCATAAGGATGATCCAAGTCTGTTAGAGATTCGTCGTGCCGAGGATGGGCTTCGTGCTTGGGCATCGGAGCCGGGGGAATATTATAACGCGTTCGATGGGGCGTATGGTGGTCTTTGGCGGCGCAGTGGCCGCGCACCGCAACAACTTGTTGGAATCGGCTTTACCGCTCAAGGTACGTTTGATGGTATGCCCTATCACAGAGTGTGTCATGATAAAACATTCGACTGGGTTTTTGAAGGCATTGACGATGATTTAATCGGTGATTTTGGCTTTAGCGGTAATGGCGCTGCTGGGTTTGAGCTGGATCGGATTGATCTAAAACTCGATTCAGGTCATGACATCACAATTCTTGCGCAAGCCTTTGCAAGCGAGGAAAAATTTATCTTGGTGCCTGAGGAACAACTGACGCATTTGACTAATCTGTCTGGAGGCCCAGAGGGGGACGTGAAACGCGCTGATATGGTGTATTTTGAAACGCCAGGTGGGGGAACGGTTTTCTCAGTTGGTTCGATAACCTTCTGTGGAAGCCTGCCATGGAATAATTTCGAAAATAATGTATCCCGCCTGCTATTAAATGTGCTATCCCGAAGTCTTGGCGATCTTTCATCATAACGAAGTAGCGCCTACGCCTATGGTCTTAAGTATATGTTTAAAGCCTGTTTAGGTTTGGCCTTTCTACAATATTGAGTACTGTCTCCAGAGCTGTGCCAACCTTCAGCGTGAATGCCTCCTGCCCTACTGGAGCCACAATTTGCAAACTGGTCGGCAAGCCTGATTGACTTGGTGCGATAGGCAAAGCGAGAGCGCACATGTCGATATAATTGAACGGGCGGGTGAAATGACCTGGTGAGAGGTCCTCGTTGATATCGTTCAGCTTGGGGGCTGGCGCTATCAATGTTGGGGTAACTAAAGCGTCAAAACCTTCCATTGCCAACCCAAAATCAGCTTGGTCGCGTTGCCGCTTTTGTAGCCTCTCCTCATGGGTTTTTGCCGTCATATCACGCCCCGTCAGTATACGTTTGCGCACGTGAGGATCCATTTGTTTTTGTGGGTCTTCATATAGCGCATAGTGATGCAGGTAACCTTCGTAAATTGTAATTGCACCATTTGCATCAGCCATCTCACGATATGGTGCAGGGGCTTTGAAAACTTCCAATTCAGCCCCAAGAGACCCTAGTAAGTCCAAGGTAGCGTCGTAGCTTGCCAGTATATCAGCGCTGCAGACTTGGCGCTCGGCAGGGTCGAGTATGCCCAATTTTAAGCCCTTGAGGATCGACAATTTTGATTCAAATAACCCAGCAGCTGCTGCCATATCTCGGTCAATATCCACACTGGACATGCCAGACATAACTGCAAACATCAAAGTGAGATCTGCGACACTACGTGCCATCGGCCCAGGCGTATCAAGCGTATCTGAAAGTGGCATGATCCCATCCGTAGGTAGGCATGCCTTACTCACTTTCAGGCCCATTAGTCCACAATAGGCTGCTGGCAGCCTTACCGACCCACCGGTATCACTACCAGTTGCGCACATCGCCATCCCACTCGCTACAGCGACACCAGAGCCAGAGGATGACCCGCCAGGGACCCGCTCGTAATCCAGATCCCATGGGTTTCGGGGTGTGCCCATATGTTGATTAGTACCCCACCCGCCAAGTGCACATTCAACAGTCTTTGTCTTACCGAGCAATATGCCGCCGGCATCCAGAAGCCGTTTGGCGATACTGCCTGTGTGAGATGAGATTCGATCCCGCATTTCCCATGACCCGCAACTTGTTACATGGCCAGCGAAGTCGTAAATATCCTTTAATGCAAAGGGAACGCCATGAAATGGACCAATACGCTGATCTGCTGCTAAAGCAGTATCGGCTAATTTTGCTGCCTTTAGAGCAGCGGTTTTATAGACCTGCTGGTAACTGCCTAAAGAGGGATCAAGAGACTCAATGCGTGCCAATTGCGCTGCGACAACGTCACTGGGTAACAAAGATTTTTTACGAAACGATTTTGATAACGCGACTATAGAGGCATATGGGTCTTGTGACAATTCAGTCAAGGTGCACGCCTTTCAGATGGAACATATACACTGTTTGGTAGCACGAAATCAGGGTGGTCATTTAATAACTGGTGGCCTGTCGGTCCCAGTTTTGGCCGGGAACCGCCGCCAGCAGGTCTCGCGTATAGCTGTGTTGAGGTGCCTCAAATATTTCTCGTGTTGCGCCGGTCTCAACTATCTCACCATAGCGCATCACTGCCAGTCTGTCACAGACTTGGGCAGCAACCCGAAGATCATGCGTAATGAATACCATAGACAGGTTCATTCTTTCCCGGATTTCATCGAGCAGTTTCAAGATTTGAGCTTGTATCGAGACGTCCAGCGCTGAAACTGGTTCATCGGCCACTAAAATTTCTGGGTTCAGCGCTAGGGCGCGAGCAATACCGATCCGCTGTCTTTGGCCGCCAGAGAATTCGTGCGGATAGCGATTGAATGCTCGTACATCCAAGCCAACAATTTCTAATAATTCGCGCGCCCGTGCTTCAGCCGTTTTTCGATCTGCACCCTGAATCATTGGTCCCTGTGATATAATCTGTCCAACTTTAATTCGAGGATTGAGAGAAGCAAACGGGTCCTGAAATACCATCTGAATCTTGGCCCGCCACGGCCGCATCTCGGCGCGGTTCAGATCGCAAATATTCACTCCATCAAGCATTATTTTACCACTGTCAGTGTCCAGCAATCGGATAATACAGCGCGCCAGTGTTGATTTCCCCGATCCGCTTTCTCCAACCACGCCTAAGGTCTCACCATGGCGCAAGTCCAACGTCACATCCTTGACGGCATGCACGAAACGATTGGGTTTACCCAAACCAAAAAAGCTCTTGCCGCCGCCAAAGCTTTTTTGGACATTCTTAGCTGACAGCACAATTTGGTCTGCGCGGGTACGCGGAGTGCGCGGCACAAGGCTGGGCACCGACGCAATAAGCGCCTGAGTATACGGATGCTCGGGCTTATTAAGAACCTTATCCACCGAACCTGTCTCTACTACACGCCCGTATTGCATCACTGCCACCCGATCAGCGATGTCGGCAACAACCCCAAAATCGTGCGTTATGAACAGTACTCCACTCTTGTGAACAGCCTGCATGTCGCTAATTAGTTTAAGAATTTGTGCTTGTGTGGTAACATCCAGAGCGGTCGTCGGTTCATCTGCGATCAATATTTTTGGTTCTAGCGCTAGTGCCATCGCTATCATTGCCCGCTGTCGTTGCCCGCCCGAAAGTTCGTGTGGATAGGCGGCAACGATTTGCTTGGGGTCGGGCAATTGAACATCCTCAAGCAGCTCTATGGCGCGCAGGCGGCGCGCTCTTTGCGGCATTGCAGCATGGAAGCGGAAAATCTCATCTATCTGGACACCAATCGTCATCACTGGATTTAGCGCTGTCATTGGTTCTTGAAAAATCATAGATATTTCGCTGCCGCGAATCTGCCGCATGCGCGGTTCGGTCGCCTTCGTCAGATCTTCACCGCAAAACTCTATTTTACCCTGTGAGACCCGCACATGAGGTGCAGGCAATAGGCCCATGAGTGCGCGCGCGGTGAGAGATTTTCCAGACCCGCTTTCGCCAACGATACAGAGCGTCTCTCCAGGCGATAAGTCGATGTTCAGTTTCTCAACCGCAAGATTACGCTCGGACCCCTCGGGAAGCGCAATGTCTAGATCCGATATTTTAAGGAGCTTATTAGTCAACTTCGTTCTCTCAAACGGGGATTCAAAGCGTCGTTCAGACCTTCACCAACAAGATTAATAGCAAGAACAGTGATCAGGATGGCAATACCAGGAAAGGTACAGATCCACCAAGCAACTCTTAACATTGACCGACCATCACTTATTATAAAACCCCAACTCATTACGTTTGGATCGCCCAAACCTAAAAAGGCCAAACCGCTTTCGACCAAAATTGCAGTAGCCACCATGAGTGACCCAATTACAATGATTGGGCTAAGGCAGTTAGGCAGAATTTCAGCGAGCATAATCCGAAAATCTCCCATACCTAGTGTGTGACAAGCTTGCACAAACTCTCGGTTTTTTAGTGAAAGAAATTCTCCGCGCACTAAGCGCGCTACCGCTGGCCAAGATACAACTGTAATTGCAATGACCACGCTTTCTATGGATGGTTTCATTATTGCTACAAGCAAAATTGCGAAAATGAAGGATGGTATTGTTTGAAAAACCTCAGTGACGCGCATCAAAATATCGTCCACTAAGCCTCCGTAATACCCTGCGAATGCACCAAAAACTAGACCTATAAATACTGCAGCGAGGGTTGCAATTAATCCTATTAGTAAAGATGTTTTGGCGCCGTGTGCAATCCCTGCCGCCACATCGCGACCGATTGAATCACTACCCAAAAGAAAACCGTTTTCTCCAGGCCCAGATAGCGGGAACCTAGAATAAAGAAACGGGTCATTAGGGTAGATGAGATTTGCAATCGATGCTACAAATACCACGAGTCCGAGAATAACAAGCCCTAGTACAGCTTGTCGGTTGCGTGAAAACCTACTCCAAAACTCTCTCATGTTAGTTTACTTCTATTCGAGGATCGAGGAAACAATAGATCACATCTACAACAAGATTAACTGCGACCACCAAGGCGGATGATAATAAAAAGATACCCAAAAGTAGGTTGAGGTCGCGGGCAAAGAGAGACTCAAAAGCGAGCATGCCTAAACCGGGCCAAGCAAAAACTGATTCAACTATTACAGACCCACCAATCAATGCTCCGACCTGAACGCCGGCCATGGTCACCACTGGTAAGAGTGCATTTCTCAGCACGTGAACAAATGTTATCCTTCGCTCAGAAACACCTTTGGCACGAGCTGTTATGACATAATCCTGCCCATATTGCTCAAGCATTGAGGCGCGCATCATGCGAGTATAAAGAGCTAGATAAAATAGCGACAGGGTTATTGTAGGCAATACCAAATGATGCGCAATATCTTTGATGCGATCAAAGCCTTCGTAAAATGCAGCACTGTTTTCCATACCACTTGTTGGAAACCAATCATTTTTGATTGAAAAAAGGATTATCATCATCAATCCAACCCAGAATAACGGCGTAGCGTAGGTAATAAGAGCAAAAACGCTTACGACAGCGTCTTTCCAAGTATTTAGGTTTACCGCTGCAAAAAGTCCAAGCAATACTCCAAAGCCGACGGCCAGAAGTATAGTGCTTACCATCAGTAATAACGTGGGCCAAAATCTATCAACAATTAATTCTGTCACTTGCATGTCGTGGCGAAATGAAAACCCGAGATCAAGTTGTACTACGTTCTTAAGGTAATGCGCCAATTGGACGGTCAGTGGCTTATCAAGGCCAAACTTTTTGCGCATCTCTTCCATATATTCGGGAGTGGCTGACCCCGCCTCGCCTGCGAGCACATCAACAGCATCGCCTTCAGCTAAGTTAAGTAGAAAAAAGTTCATTACGACTATTGCAAGGATAATAGGTATACCTTGCATCAGCCGACGCGAGACATACCGAAGAATTTTACTTGATCTGTTCATAATTTGGTCATCTTTAGCAATTTGTGCTTCTAAATGCGATAGATTTGCATTTCGTTGCTAACGTTTATGCAAAAAATTAGCCAGGGGAAGACCCTGGCTAACTCTATTATTTCATAAGTTAGTCGATATACGCGTCACTAAAGGATGCATAAGCACCCATTGCGGAGCCGTAAGCGCCTTTAAACTTGGTATTGTAAACGGTCAAAAACTCAAGTTCGAATAGGTTCACTACTGGCATGTCATTTGCGAGGATATTCTGAATATCAAGATATACCGCTGCACGCTTTTCTGCATTTGGTTCTGTCATACCAGAACTTAAAAGAGCATCCAAATCTGGATTGCTATAGCGCGAAGAGTTAACAAAATGAGTCCCTTTACGGATCATGTTGCTGCCGTAGTGCCGGTGAACACCCAAAACTGGATCGGACAGCTGATAAAAGTAATTGAGATTCATCTCAAAATCATAATTATGGTAGATCCGCTTTAACCAAGTGGGCACGTCCTCGTAACGAAGTTCAACCTTAATTCCGATTTCACCAAGAACCTGTTGGATATATTGGCCTCCGCGTTTCCAGTCTTCCCCATAAGGAATAAGGTCAAACATTGCCTTCATTCTAACTCCATCGCCATCCTTTTTATACCCGGCATCGTCAAGAATTTTATTGGCGGCTGCGATATCTCCAGTAGCAGGGTAGTTTGGCATTTTTGCATGAAGACCTGTTGCTGCAAAATTACTGGATAGGGCGCTAGTAGCTGGCTTTCCATAGCCAAAAAAGATCGTATCAATCATATACTGTCTATCGATTGCAGTCGAAATAGCACGCCTCACCGCAGCATCCGTGAATGGACCTTCTTTAGTGTTAAACTCAATTAAAGCCATTGGATTAATCATTGAATAGCCATCGGTTGTAACCGAAATATTGTCTTTCTCTTTGTTTAACCGAACCGCTTCAACATTTGAGACGGCGTTATAGGCTGCATATAAAACTTCGCCTTTTTCCATTGCTGCTGCTCTGGTTGATGCGTCGGGCACAAAGCGTCCTACAATCCGATCAAGATAAGGGCGGCCTTCTTTCCAGTAGTTTTCATTTTTATCTAGCCTGATGTACTGACCTTTTTTCCATTCAATAAATTTGAATGGTCCAGTACCAATTGGATTATTGGCTAATTTTGCGCTTTTGATATCTTGCCCTTCCAAGTGGTGCTTAGGTACCATAGGCGATTCATATGAAGATAGTGCACGCAACATATATGGAGCTGGATTTTCGAGATTAAACACTGCGGTATGTGCATCTGGTGTGTCGATGCTCACAACCTCTTTGAATGAATTAGGCCCACGTGGATGAACCTTCTTTAGAACGTCCATAATCGTAAATTGTACATCTGCCGAAGTGAACGCTTCACCATCGTGCCATGTAACTCCTTTACGCAAATTGAAGGTAACTGTTTTACCATCACCACTTACATCGACGCTTTCGGCCAGAACGGGAACCATTTGTCCGTCATTGTCATAATCGAACAATCCGTCATAAATTTTTGGGCCCAATAATCCAATTGGACCGGACGTGGAAACGTATCCCGCCATCGTCGGTGGCTCGGGTTGCACCAAGAAAACCAACGATCCGCCAGCTTGTTGTGCATGCGCAACAGCTCCGCTGAACGTAATTACCGCTGTCGCCAGGGCAAATTTCACAAGTGTGTTAACCTTCATTAATTTTCTCCCATTTATTTTTCACTCGCTACATTCAGATACATTTAGTTAATTAGAGTCAACGAAATTAAAAAGATGCTTGTCGGTATCAAAAATGTAATGTTGCCCTGTGCTTTTTTGTGTTCTCAGTAGCGACCTAAGCTTTAGCTTCATAACCTATGGCATTTCTTTCAAAATCTCTTGGTCGGGTTTTTTCACGCGCTCAAAATAGGTTGGTCTGTGACCGTCTGGGAAGCATTTAGATCGGTTTACGGGCTTGCCTTGGAATTCTCTTTTCTGGATCAAAAATGGTAGGTTTGCAATTTTGCATGTCCCAGAACCTCTATTGATCGAGCAAATTGACAGATTTTGTCCGAACCATTTTCCAGGTCTGTGAAAGCGGATATATCCAATGCCTGAATTTAGGCTAGGGGAATGTGCACCAGTTATCACTTGGCCCACTTCGTTATTCCTGTCAAATATTAGATCGCCTCTGCTTGGAATAAGGTGATAGCACATTAAGCCATAAATCCGGTTAACCCGTGCTACATTCAAGAGCGCCTTTTTTCCAATAAAGCCATCTTTTTGCAGATTGATGAATTTATCAAGACCTGATTCAAATAGTGTCATAGAGGTATTGAAGTCACTGCCACTATCTAAAATCCCTGCTTCTATTCTGCGGGTATTTATCGACTGCAAACTGCTGAACATCATACCCATCACGATGGGCTAAGAGCCAAGTATCAAGGCTGCCGTCAGGACGCACAAACCAGAACCGATCTTGGGCCAATTTGAACAAAATTCCATCCATAAAAAGACTGCCATCGGACGTACAGACGATCACATAGCGGCCATGCCTGTCAGTTATATCCGATATTTTGTGCGAAACAACGCGCTCTAGAAAAGCAAACAAATCCGGTCCAGTTATTTCGACTGGCCGTTTGGGCACATCGTAAAGCGCAGTACTTTTTCGGAGGGCCCAGTATGTCTCAATAGGATCATTGCAATTGTAATGTGCAAAATACCGGCCCGCGGCCAATCTTAAAACAGTGTTTTTATTTGCATAGCATGCATGAAACGGCGAGATTTCATTGCTGCCGACATAGACATCTCGAATTTTTCTGGGGTCGAGAAAGGGAAGGTCACTCATGGCGTTCTCTTTACGTATTATTGATCGCATTAAGCACAGATTTTATTGCCGTCAAAGTCTCTTGTGTATGCGTAATAGATCTCGCCGTCTTCTGGACGTGGTCCCGGGGCGCCTTCGTCGAGTCCGCCATTTTTTAGAGCATTTGCATGAAAGGCATCAACGGCCTGTCTAGAGGTGACTTTTATCACAAACTTTGATCCATTGCCCAATATGGCAGGCTGTTGATTAAAGGGCAGGGTAACGTAAAATTCTATTTCGCTCTAATCTGGATTTGCTGCATATCCAAAGTAATTTCCAGTACGTTCGACTTCTCTTAAGCCTAATGGTGTGAGAATGGCATCGTAGAATTCTGCTGAACGAGATAGGTCGCTTCCACCAACCATTATGTATCCAATAACAATATACTCTCCTGTCTAAAGGACCTAATTATTCGTTATGAATTATTTATGTTTAACGAGCAGCCTGAAGTGATTCCATGTTTGATGCGAGAACACTTGTGCTACCTTTGTGTTGTCTCGTAGTCTGGGTTCTGCCAGACCTCTGCCTCGATACTTGGAAGTGGTGGATTGCCCAAAATATTGTCGCTGATTTTTTCAGCAATCATAATGGTTGGGCTATTGGTGTTGCCGTTGGTGACCATCGGCATAATTGAGGCATCAATGACCCTAAGCCCAGAAATTCCGTATACTTTTCCGCTTGGATCGACAACTGCCCCTTTATCGGTCTTAGATCCCATACGCGCTGTTCCAGACAAATGCCACTGGGTCGTCGTATGGTTGTTTATATGTTTGTCCAGATCAGCATTGTCTTGAACATTGTCCCCAGGAAAAATTTCTGAGCCACGAGTATCTTTGAAAGTAGGCTGGCTAACTAATTCGCGAACCAAACGGATTCCAGTGCGTAGGAGATCTCTGTCTCGGCGGTCTTGAAGATAATTGACCAGGATGCGAGGTGGTGACTTGGGGTTGGAGTCGCGTAATTTAATTGCGCCTCGACTATGAGCTCTCATCAGGCCGACATGGATTTGAAATGCATGTTCTTGGAGCGGTGACCATGTCTTATCGTCTACTGCGATGGGTGAAATGGTAAGTTGTAGGTCTGGATATTCTACGCCAGGACCAGACCTTACACATCCCACCACATCAAAATGGTTTGAAGCACAGATGCCTTTCCGCGTCAAAATCCACTGGATTCCTGCCAGTATCTTCCTGTAAGATTTTGTTTTGGGCCAAATAGAAATTGGTTTGAGACTTTTGTATTTTAGTACGAAATCAGGATGGTCATTCAGATTTTGTCCCACACCAGGCAAGTTTGCAACAACTTCGATGCCGAGATCTTTCAAATGATTGGCAGGCCCAATACCGGATAACATTAAGATATGGGGACTACCAACCGCACCAGCACTTAGGATAACTTCTTTGGTTGCAGTCACTTTAGTGTCTTTTCCATTTTTCTTCTTATAGATAACACCTGTCGCTCTACCACTCTCAATCAAGACACGTTGGACTTGGGCAGTGGTGATAATAGTCAAATTCTTTCGGTTTTTAACGGGTTTAAGGTAAGAGACCGCAGTGCTGCTGCGCTCGCCTTTAAATATTGAGCTATCAAGTAGCCCAAAACCTTCTTGACGAAAACCGTTGATATCTTCAGTCAAAGGATAGCCTGCCTCTTTTCCAGCTTTAATAAACTTCAAGAACAAGGGATTATTAGCCTTAGGCCTTTGAATTTTTACAGGTCCAGAGGAACCGCGAAATGCGTCCCCACCACCACTATAATTTTCCATTTTTTTAAAATATGGTAACACGTCTCTATAACCCCAACCATCGCATCCAGATTGACGCCATCCGTCATAATCAAGCGCGTGGCCTCGGATGAACACCATACCATTGATAGAGGATGATCCTCCCAGAGTTTTGCCGCGGTCATGCTGTATTTGCCGTCCGTTTAATTCTGCCTCTGGTTCGCCTTTGAAAGCCCAATTTCGTTTCTTGCTTTTGAGGTTTTTTAAGCAAGCCGCTGGCATTTTAATAAATAGCCCTTTATTTTCGGGACCAGCCTCAATTAAAAGGACGCTGTGATTTTCATTACAGAGACGATTGGCAACAACGCTGCCAGCAGATCCCGCTCCAACAATTATATAATCAAACGTCATTTTTAACCTTCAAAAAAGTAGAAATCCTGTTACTGTCCAATTGCTTAAAAGAAGCACGTACAAATAATTCTAACTGATGTATAGTTAAGTTAACTGATTGACAATATACTTTCCAAGGGTCAGTAATTTAAAACGGTTAAAATTGTATTGTGGAATTCATTGATATCGATGGTTTGATAGTAGTTTGGAAGTGAAATTATTGATTAACTCCAAAGCAAAGTTCGCATGCTTATATGCGGGTGCAGTCTGGGGTTTATTTTGGATTCCTCTGAGGGCACTAGAGGATGCAGGTTTGCATGGCCTTTGGATCACGGTGGTATACTTTTTAGTCCCAACACTTTGCTTGGTTCCAATCGGCATTTGGCGGTGGAAATATTTTAAGTCGGGCGGGCTTCAATTACAGATTACAGCCATGGTGTCTGGGGGAGCACTATTGCTGTATTCGTCCTCAATTGTATACACAGACGTCGTTCGAGCCATGTTGTTATTTTACTTAACGCCTATATGGGGCACCATTTTAGCACGCATTTTTTTGAAAGATGCGATTACACCATTACGTATTTTTGCCATGATAATTGCAGTGGTTGGTATGCTTACTATTTTCGGTTTGGGTGTACAATTTCCAGTACCACAAAACGCTGGCGATTGGATGGGCGTCGCTTCTGGAGTATTGTGGGCAATTGCGATGGTGCGCATCCGTGTAAAGCAAGAATTTTCCGCAATAGAGATGACTTTAGGTTTCTTTTTTTGGTCATTGATCTTTTCATTGATGGCAGCGCTGTTTCTTGCCCCGTCCTATACTCCTTCGATTGCGCAAACGCTTCCTGCAATGCCATTACTACTAATCTTTATGGTGTTACTTATTCTGCCAGGCACTTATGCGTCCCTTTGGGGGCCAAAGTTCCTAAGTCCAGGTGTGGTAGGATTATTATTTATGACAGAAATTGTGATTGGGTCGATTTCCGTAGCACTACTAGCTGGAGAACCTTTTGGTACTCGAGAAATTCTAGGTGTTATCTTGATTACGAGCGCAAGCCTTCTCGAGCCCGTTACTGGTCTTTTGTACACGCGGCAGAAATTAGGTGTTAAAGCGTAACCCGTTTATTGGTTTAGAACTTCCAGCGTTTGCTCTTGGAAAGCTTTTGAACTCAGAGAAATACTGGCGACAGTTTCAATCTTTTTACGCGCAGCTCTATGCTTTTCGAAACTAGTTATATCGTTTGGAAGTAATTTCATGACTGCATATTCCATTTCGGAAATAGCACTATTGCCGTCGACTTGCGTACTTAAGAGACCGGCCCGGACCCATAGGCCATCAATAAGAATACCAAGATGTCTGGCTGCAAGCGCCGCCTCATACTCTGATAAAAAGTGCTTGATTTCATGCTTTAGGTTGCTTTGATTTCGTTCATTACAAGCAATTTGGATTCTTTGGCATTGTTTGTTATGGGGTACCTCTGAGATAAGAGATACCCAAGCCTGGCAAACCCGTCGATTAAAAATCGTATCAAAAAAATTGGCAACTACGATTGCCCATAAGCGCTCATACGGGGTTTCAGCAAAGCGATATAGTTCGATTACAGCCTCACTTAGCAATGCATTAGACCTACGAAAAACAGCCTCTAGAAGCGAACTCTTGTCTTTGAAGTGGTGAAGCACAACGCCTTTGGAGACCCCAGCTATGTCCCCAACCTTGTCCAGTGTCGTCCCACGCAGCCCAAACTTAATAACGGCTTCAAAAGCTGCTTTTGACAACTCTGCGCGTCTTATTGTTCTTATTGAGCTGGAACGCATACGGAGTGTACCTCATTTAACCTTATATCTTTTATAGTGTTACGCATTTCGATTAGAAAGCCAATAATCAACCGTTGACTTAAAAAACTTTCTAATGGTAAGTATTTTACATAAGGAAAGAATATTAGGTTTAAAAGGCTCTTAGTTAAGGTTAGATTTATTTTAGAGGTACTTTGGCCATTAAAGGAAGAAAAAATGTTTAATTTATCAAAGGCGGTGAGCTTCGCCGCGGCTGCGTTACTTGCCTCATCTGGTGCGGTAACAGCAGGCAACGTGCCTGAAACTGATTAACCGATCAAAGTCATTATGAATGACTGGACTGGGCAGCATGTTTCGACCAAAATTGCTGGAGCCTTACTTCAAAAAATGGGATACAATATAGAATACGTCAGCGCAGGTGCGTTGCCACAGCACCCAGGACTTGCGCAGGGTAACTTGCATTTTCAGGCTGAAGTCTGGAGCAATAACGTTGGTGATCTATACCCTAAAATGGTTGAGTCTGGTGAGATCGTCGTCTTAGGGGATCTTGGGCTGGAGCCAAGAGAAGGTTGGATTTATCCACCTTATATGGAAGAAAAATGCCCGGGCCTTCCAAGTTACAAAGCGCTCTATGATTGCGCGCAAGCATTTGCGACAGCTGAAAGCTTTCCAAATGGCCGCTTGATCACATATCCGGCAGATTGGGGCACTCGCTCCCGTGACATAGTTGCTGGCATTGACCTGCCGTTTAATGCAGTTGCTGGTGGCAGTGAAGGCGCAATGATTGCTGAGCTAACATCTGCAATGGCAACAAAATCACCAATTATTACAATGATGTGGCAGCCGCATTGGATTTTTGCTGCACATGATTTCAACTGGGTCGAATGGAACCCGATTGATGGTGAATGCATCGAAGAAAACCAGGAAAAAGATACTGCTTGCGGGTTCTCTCAGGC
>JAQWKM010000185.1 GCA_029247845.1 Paracoccaceae bacterium
TTCACAACTCTTAAAGCTTGTTTGATGCCCGCCAGAGTTTTACCCCTAGAATGAGGCTGGCATCGACACCTCTCCTCCTCCCCGAATATCTACTGGTATTATGGTAACCGTTTCAGATACTGTTACCGAAACTAATGGGGGGACAGTTAAAATGCGTGATTTTCATCTGCCAGGCAGATCTCCGGTATTTGTGCAAAACGGGCTTTGTGCGACATCTCACCCGCTTGCGGCTAAAACTGCCCTAAATATTTTAGAGCGTGGTGGCAATGCGATGGATGCAGCGATTGCAGGGGCAGTGCTGCTGGGATTGTGCGAACCACAGATGACAGGGATTGGTGGGGATTGCTTTGTTCTTTTTTCACCCACGGGCACAGACGAGATAAAGGCGATGAACGGCTCGGGAAAAGCACCAGCCGGACTTAGTGCACAAATGATGCGCGACAAAGGTCATCACATTATTCCAACCGAAAGCGTCGACGCGGTCACCATACCAGGCGCCATTGATGCGTTTTGTAAACTGAGCGATGATTGGGGCTCTTTGGGTTTGGATACGATCCTTGCACCGGCCATAAAATATGCAAGAGAAGGCGTGCCAGTCGCCCCCAAAGTCGCCTATGACTGGTCCATTGCCGTGGATCGCCTGCATGCCAATTCCATATCGAAATTTTCTCAATCCGGACAAGCACCAAAAGTTGGAGATATATTTATAGCTCCCGGTCAGGCCGAAGTCCTCGAGAAAATAGCTCTAAATGGTCGTGAAGGGTTTTACTGCGGCAATGTCGCAGAAGACATGGTGACATCTCTACAGGCCTTGGGTGGCATCCATACTTTGGAAGACTTCGCAGCGCAGAGCGCCTTTTACACAGATCCAATTGCGGGCCCTTATAACGGCATGGAATTAGTTGAGCACCCGCCAAACGGACAGGGTGCAACGGCTATTTTGTTGCTTAATATTCTAGCCCAATTTGATATTGCGGCTCTGGAGCCGTTCGGATCACAAAGGGCCCACATAGAGGCGGAGGCGACCAAGCTTGCCTATGACGCACGCAATCGAATTATTGCCGATCCAAATAATACGACTGCGCTTGAAGAGATGGTATCGGCGGACACCGCCAAACGCTTGGCGGCCCTGATTGATCCGAGCAAAGCAATGGCGACAAAACTGGGGCTTAGTGAAGCGCCGCATAAAGATACAATCTACATAACCGTCGTGGACAAAGACCGCATGGTAGTCTCGCTCATTTATTCCATCTTCGATAGCTTTGGTTCAGGCATCGCCAGCGATCGCTATGGCGTATTGTTCCAAAATAGGGGCGCCGGGTTTAATCTCACTAAAGGCCATGCAAACGAATTGCGCGGCGGGCATAGGCCAATGCACACAATCATCCCAGCAATTCTGCGTCAAAACAACCGAGTGTTAATGCCATTTGGAGTGATGGGTGGCCAGTATCAGTCAACGGGTCATTCCCGCGTGGTAAGCAATATGCTAGATTTCTCACTTTCCCCTCAAGAGGCTATAGATGCACCGCGTTGCTTTTCAGAAGCGGGAACCCTTAAAGTTGAACGCGGCTATGCTACAGGAGTGGTGCAAGAACTTGCAGATCTGGGTCATAGAATCAATCAGGAGGTGCCAGCTATTGGTGGATCTCAGGCAATATTTATTCACGAAACAGGTGTTTTGGAAGGGGCTTCAGATCCGAGGAAGGATGGCTGCGCTATCGGATATTAAACATTCGTCTTGGCGCATGTTGATACTACTTATCTGACGTTGATCGGGATGGTAGGTCTTTAGGTTTTTAAACGCAGATTAATTGAGTTGAAAATGTAAAGGGTAATGCCCGTCCTGCAAGGGCCCAAACAAATCCGGGATATCGGGATGGCCAACTGGCTCTCCTGTTATATCTTCGATAAGGTTCTGCTCTGAAACATAAGCTACATAAAAACTATGATCATTTTCCGCAAGCAGATGATAATAAGGTTGATCCTTTACAGGTCGTGCCTCTTCAGGAATAGACTGGTACCATTCCTCAGTGTTGCTGAATTCTGGGTCCACGTCGAAAACAACGCCTCTGAAGGGATGTTTTTTATGTCGGACGATCTGACCTAGATGATATTTTGCGCTTTGAGTAAACATTTCAATAATCACCTACTAGTCATTAATACCTCTTTCAAGGGGTCTTTGTCCAATAAAAGAGCCCACTTTTCCCTAAGCACTTTATGATATTTTTTTGAACAATCAAAATAGAAGGGAACTCCACATCTGACTTAAACAAATTGAAACATATACTTACGAAAATTCTTGCACAATTTCGCGCGATAATTGCATAATTGATTTAGAATAGGTCTTTAATCCAAGAACAAAAGGTTGTATTAAAAATAAAAAATAATCACAAAAGCGAGAGGCTAATGAGCAAATCCCTTCGCATGCTTTGTATGACGTTTCTAATTGGTTCATGTGGCATTCTTTCTTCTGGAAGTGCCCCGCGCAACCTAGACGATGCGTGTTCCATTTTACAACAACGGCCACATTTTCACAAAGCCTTTAAATCGACTGAGAAACGCTGGGGAGTGCCTGTTAACGTGCAAATGGCAATCATTCACCAAGAAAGCCGTTTCCGCAGCAATGCGAAAACTCCCATGCGCTATTTTCTTGGCATTATACCGCGAGGCCGACAAAGCTCTGCATATGGTTATGCTCAAGCCTTAGATGGCACTTGGAATGAGTATAAACAGTCGACAGGCCGATTTGTCGTAAGGCGCAGCAACATAAGCGATGCCACCGATTTTATGGGCTGGTATATGGCTGAGACCAAAAGACGGAACAGAATTTCTCTATCGAATGCAAAAAATCAATATCTAGCGTATCATGAGGGCCAAACTGGCTATGCAAGAGGCAGCTACCGAAAAAAATCATGGCTCTTAAAAGTGGCCAATAAAGTGGACCGTCGATCTTCGATGTACCGTCGGCAGCTCAAAGGATGTGATCGACTTTAGCTAACAGTGACACAAGACTTAAAAAATAGTCACAAGGAACATGGTTGTGAAGCTACATGCAGTTGGGAAGCGTCGTATATATCAAAAGCCTCATTAATATTCAGAATTACGTTTTTTCTGGTTAAGAAAGATATTAAAGAGACCCTCAGAAAGGCTTAGCTTCGTTTTCATATCATTTAAAACAACCACAGTTTGATCGCCGTTCTGATCCTGTATCACCCATTGACGAAGTTGTGGCGTTGGTCCAGTAAATATTAGACGGATGATGCCGCGCTCGGGAAAATTAGGGTCTTGGACGGTCAAAATTGTGGATTTGCCGTCATATTCGTGGCCAGTGACCATCCTGTCCTGCGCGAGATTAATCGTGTCTGCCAGAATAAGAGACAAAGGCGTTTTACTTAGGGGATAGCTTTCCGGCTCTGCATTACCCTTTGGGTCAAAAATGGCCAATTGACCGCCTGCAGCAAGGACAAGAGCATTATTAGGTGGATCGTATTCAAAGCGCACTCGGCCTGGGCGCTTAATATAAATCGTTCCCGTTGAAAGGCTGCTGTCAGCACTAATTTGAGTAAATTTCGCCTGTAATGTTGGCAGGCTATTCAAATACTCAGACAACGCGCCCACAGTAATTTTTTCAGCACTTATAGGAGATGCAAGTAACCCAAAGAACAGGAGTAAAATTAAACGGCCTATCAACATTGGGTAACCTTACTTATGAAACCATCTTAGAACAGCCCAAAGACCTGTAAACGGGCAGACATAGGCAATTTATTGCTGCTCCGAGATTAGGATATCGCGTTTTCCAACATGATTGGCAGCCGTGACAAGGCCATCATCCTCCATCTGCTCAACCAGACGCGCCGCCTTATTATATCCTATCGCAAGCTTGCGCTGGATATAACTGGTAGAACATTTGCGATCTTTCAGTACGATTGCAACGGCTTGATCATAAAGAGCATCTTCACCGTCTGTATTCCCGCCAAGGCCCAACACAAGATCAATACTGTCGATATTTCCATCCTCTGGTCCATCCGCAACGCCACTTTTATATTGCGGGGGTCCATAGGCCTTAAGATGGCTTACGACCTCTTCAACTTCTTCGTCGCTTACAAAAGGCCCGTGGCAACGTGTGATCTTGGATCCACCAGCCATGTAGAGCATATCGCCCATGCCTAAAAGCTGCTCTGCGCCCATCTCTCCAAGAATGGTACGACTGTCAATTTTACTGGTCACTTGAAAAGATATCCGCGTTGGAAAGTTAGCTTTGATTGTGCCGGTTATGACGTCAACTGACGGCCTCTGGGTCGCCATGATAAGGTGGATACCAGATGCGCGCGCCATTTGCGCCAACCGCTGAATACAGGCTTCAATCTCTTTTCCCGCAACCATCATGAGATCTGCCATCTCATCGACAATCACAACAATATAGGGAATTTTCTCAGGCGCGAATTCTTCAGTCTCAAAAATCGGCTCTCCTGTTTGATCATCAAATCCTGTCTGGACTGTACGGCTAAACATTTCCTTCTTGGACAATGCATCGACAACGCGGCTATTATAACCATCTATATTGCGCACGCCCATTTTTGACATTTTTCGATACCGCTCTTCCATTTCCCCCACGACCCATTTCAAAGCAATAACTGCCTTTTTGGGATCAGTGACGACCGGGCTTAGCAAATGTGGAATACCATCATAAACGCTTAGTTCGAGCATTTTAGGATCAATCATGATCAATCTACACTCTTCCGGTGTCAGTTTGTAAAGCAACGACAGGATCATCGTATTAATAGCAACTGATTTACCAGAGCCTGTTGTGCCAGCAATAAGCAGGTGGGGCATTTTGGCCAGATTTACCACCATCGGTTCACCAGAAATATCCTTGCCAAGAGCAATCGGAAGTTTTTGATTTCCATCCCCGAATGCTTTTGCAGATAAGATTTCGCGCAAGACAACTTTTTCGCGACTCTCATTGGGCAATTCGATACCAATGACAGTGCGTCCCGGGATCGTCGATACACGGGCAGATAAAGCAGACATTGAGCGCGCGATATCATCTGAAAGTCCAATGACTCGGCTGGCTTTTAGACCTGGAGCAGGCTCAAGTTCGTACATTGTGACAACTGGGCCAGGACGCACGGAAACAATTTCACCGCGCACCCCATAATCATCCAAAACAGACTCAAGCAAGCGAGCATTTTCTTCCAGCGCTTCATCTGAGAGATACTCACGCTCGAACGTTATAGGATTGGATAAAAGACTAAGCGGCGGAGGCTCATAATCGGCCAAATTATCTTCGAATTGTAAACTTGGCTGTGCCTCACTTTTGGCCCGCGCAGACGGCGCAATATTGCGACGTGTAGCGGGTTGGACAACTTTTCTACTTTCCGCCTTTGGCAGCCCGCCCGAAGCACTCAGCATAAGAGCATCTGCGCCTTCGATCTTTTGGGAAACTGTGTCCTGAAGGACTGCAATTTCTTTTGCTGCCAAGTGATCATCAAATGAGCTATTTTCATGCACACTAACCACTGGCTCTAATCGGGCAGATGCATTGGGGTGCTCTTCAAAATCATAGGCTTGGCCCAGTTCAGTTCGCTTTGACGCCGGGGATGTTTTTACGATAAGTTCAGGACCACTTAGAACACGTGATTTAATGACATTACTGATCTTTGCCCGAATGCGATCATCACCGGGCATTTCGGATACATGAACATCCGCATAGTTTTCAAAAAGCTCAGGCTCAGGCATCTTTTCTGGCCGCTTGATGAAAGCTGGCATCAGCCCAAGAAAGCTTTGCTTTTCTTCGTTTTTAAAGACTTCAGGTTCCAGTTTCTCGCCCTCCTCAACCAGATGAGGAGCACGCGGAATAAAGAGCTTGGTTTGGTCAGTAAGAGCCGGTTCTTGAGTACGTTTTACAGACATTTGACGGTGCTTCTTCTGCCTGCGAGCTTGGCGCACCTGCAAAGCAAGAGCAGCCTGCGTCGCACTGCTGGTACCACGCCCTAAAATAGTCATGAGACTGGCATAACTTAGCACAAAACCCACCATTAAAAATCGTGTAATCCAGTTAAGTTCAATACGAGTGAAACCCATACAGTAAAGACACATAGCTATGAAAGCGATCCCAGTCACAAAGGATAATATGGTCACACCAACCGGATTACTTACAGGTAAAAGCGTCAAAAGCTGCTGTAAGAATGTGTCCCCAAACAGTCCACCCATACCAAAACTATGGGTCCACAACAAAGGCGGCACGACGCTGGCACAGTAAAGCGACATAAGGGCAATGGCAAAGGGTGAAAAAATCAGCCGCCAAAGGGCACGCTCGGCCCCTTTATGCATGAAGCACCTGATACCCCAAGCAGTACTTAACGCCGCAAAGCACCAACTAGCCCACCCCAGAATAAGCATGACAGGAGCTGCAATAGAGGCTCCAGTGACACCCAGAATATTCTGAACGGGTGCATCAGTGGCGGATAACCAACTTGGATCTTCCGGTGAATAGCTTGAAATCATCATACCAATCAAAATACCCAAACCAATAAGCCCAAGGCCCACAAGCTCGATACCGCGCCGCTCCAACGTCATCTGGAGATTTCTGTCCAGAAACGGGCTGCGCTCTTGTGTCTGATGGTATGCCATTCTTACCTCTTCATTTGTACAGGCAGTTGCGTAATTTGCGCAGCCCTATTTCAATCTGATCTTTGGGAGCCACCAATGCGACCCTGATATATCCATGACCCGGATTTTGATTGTTAACATCTTGGGATAGATAGCTGCCCGGCAAAACACGGATGCCGTCTTCTTTCCAAAGCTTCAGCGCAGCTTCTTCTCCGTTCTGACAGGCAAGCCAAAGGAAAAATCCTGCATCAGGCGATGTATAGTCTGGAATATCGTCAAAAATATCATCCGCTAGCACAAATTTCTCGACATAAAGCGCGCGGTTTTCTTCAACATGTTTTTCGTCCGCCCAAACCGCCTCAGCAGCTTTCTGCAGCGGCAATGGTAAAGGAGCCCCCGAATAGGCGCGCATTGTTTTCATCTGTGAAATGGCTTTTTCCCCTGATGCGGCAAAACCGGAGCGTAACCCGGGAAGGTTAGACCGTTTTGACAAGGAATGGAAAATCATCACTCGGTCGAGATCTGCCCCCATTTCATGCGCCACTTGCAAAGCACCCGCGGGCAGTGCTGTGCGATAGATCTCGCTGTAACACTCGTCGGCCAAAATGCGAAAATCATGTTTCTCCGCAAGACGTATTAAATCTTGCCAATAGCTCCGATCCGCAACGGCGCCCTGCGGGTTGGCTGGCGAACAAATATAGGCCAGAGCCGCCTGATCCAAAAGATCTGGATCCAAACCAGCATAATCAGGCAAAAATCCTGTCTCTTTGGTGGCTGGAACAAATTCTGGTTTTGCACCTACGGACAAGGCCGCAAGCATATAAACTTGGTAAAACGGATTAGGTGTCAGAATAACTGGCTGTTTGCCGGCTTTGGTCTCAGGACAAAGCGCCATCGCGGCATTATAAAGACCCTCGCGCGTTCCATTCAGAGCTATGACATTTTTATCGGGATCAAGGGACACTTCATAGCGCTGCCTGATCCAAGTCGTCATTGCACTTCGCAACTCTGGTGTGCCGTCATTTGGTGGGTAAGAGTTAAATCCTGCTGAATGATCCTGAATGATTTGCAATATCCATCGTGGAAAGGCGTGCGTGGGCTCTCCTATTGTCATAGACAAGGCGGCATCGCCCGGCGCATGCGGATCAAGCAGAGCGCGCAGTCGTGCGAATGGGTAAGCCGGAAGGTTCGAAAACCGCTCAGGAAACATTTTTTTCAGCCTCAATTATCGAGATCATATCGCCCCGTTCAGTTTCATCTTAACTCAGCTTGGTCGTCACGTCCACAAAAACACGTCAAAAGTTAGCTATTATGTCCGCAATAACTCAATTTTTCTGACATCGGACCAGTTTTCTCAGTCCAAGGCACGCTCTGATGCCATGGCAAGCCGCAAAAGCCGCTTTTCCTGATAGGGCCCAGCGAGCATCATCAAACCACAACTTGGCACTCCTGTTGGTAATGTTATTGCACATAGGTCCAATAGGTTCCCAACCCGAGTGTTGCGCAAAGACAGAAGGTTTTCGGTCACATAATAATCTTCATCCGTCATAAGACGTGCCATGTTTGGAGGCGTAATGGGTGATGTCGGGCATAAGATTGCGTCGTATCCCTGAGTTGCCAATTGATACGTTTGTCGCAGATTTTCCAAGCTCTTCCATGCGGCCACATAATCTGACGCTTGTATATCGGCACCTCCACGAAAGCGGGCCAAGATTTTGTCAAACATAACATCCGGGTTCTTTTCAATCACTTCTTTCCAAGTTCCATAAGCTTCCGAATTAAATAAAACTCCTGTTAAACCAATTGCTTCAGAGACACATTCAAGCGTGATCTCATCAATATGCGCACCAGCCTTTTTGAGGGCTTTAACCGATTGATCAAAAGCCTTGGCAGGCGCATCGCGCACCTCAT
Source organism: Paracoccaceae bacterium (assembly GCA_029247845.1). Classification (GTDB taxonomy): domain Bacteria; phylum Pseudomonadota; class Alphaproteobacteria; order Rhodobacterales; family Rhodobacteraceae; genus LFER01. The sequence goes on from JAQWKM010000185.1 coordinate 8,524, forward strand.
TGATGACCTCTGCACGCAAAATTGCTAGCCGCGTGCCCTTCAATGACGGCTCTTTAAGATTAATCGACGGTTCGCCACACAATGCAGAAAATAAAAGTGCACAATCCTCAACTGTTTTACCAAGAGGGCCAACCGTATCAAACTTTTCACACAGCGGAATCACACCTTGGAGCGAAATCTTTCCCGACGTTGTCTTTAAGCCAACCAAATCGTTCCAAGCCGCGGGAATACGAACAGACCCGCCGGTATCCGACCCAATCGCTCCTGCCGCTAAACCAAAGGAAACCGACGCCGCAGCCCCAGACGAAGATCCCCCGGGAACTGCTTCTGGATCGTTTACACAAGGCGGTGTTTCAGTAACAGGATTGAGCCCCAAGCCGGAAAATGCCAGTTCTGACATATGGGTTTTGCCCAAGCAAACCAGACCAAGAGCTGTCGCATTTTTCAAGCATCGCGCATCCATTTGAGGGAGACGTCCAAGAAGCAAGGCACTGCCAGCCTCTGTCTTATTGCCGGCGGTATCAAAGAGATCTTTCCAACTGATCGGGACGCCATCCAATGGGGAAAGTCGCTGACCTGATTTGGCCCGAAGCGATGCGGCACTAGCCTCTGACAATGCCCGATCTTTGGTCAGCATAGTATATATGCGCCTTATTTCAGAATGGTTTTGTGCAGCATCAAGATAGGCCTGCGTAATCTCGATTGGGTCAAGCTGAGCCGCAGCGATTGACCGGCCGAGGTCTGCGGCTGACATTTTAAGAATATTCTGCATAAGTTGAGCCTCATTTGAAATTGTGCATGGTTCGCGGCATCTAAGCGCATGGACAAGTAGGTTAAAGACACCATATTAAACATTATGGAGATCACAACAGATATCGCGGTTATTGGTGGCGGGTTGACCGGATCGTTGATGGCCTTAGCTTCGGCCAACAGTGGGTTTTCAGTATGCATTATAGATGCAATTAGCGCCAAGACGCAAAAAGATCCCGATTTTGATGGGCGGTCATATGCTATTGCGATGGCATCTGGACGGATGCTAAAAGCTCTTGGTCTATGGGAAGACCTTGAGGCAGGTGCGCAGCCGATACTGGATATAAAAGTGACAGACGGGGCCGTTGGAGAACATCCTTCTCCGTTCTTTTTGCATTTTGACAAATATGGCTTAGACGAAGGTCCGATGGGGAATATGGTCGAGGATAGACATCTTCGATCAGTGCTCCAAAGCCGCTTACTGGACAACGAAAATATCACGTATTTAGGTGGTCGGCGCGTGGAAGGTCAAGCCACTCAAACGACCTCTTCTGTGCTTACCCTAGATGATGGCGGTCAAGTTCACGCAAGTCTTGTGATCTGCGCAGATGGACGAAACAGCACGTCTGCAAAAATAGCAGGCATAACTTACACTGGATGGGAGTACGCTCAGTCTGCGCTGGTGTGCGCATTAGAACATGAATATTCTCTTAATGGGTTCGCCTATCAACACTTCATGCCCTCCGGTCCACTTGCGATTTTGCCGTTGAAGGATAATCGCTGTTCAATCGTCTGGACAGAAACGGCTGAAAATGCGCGCGCCATTATAACGATGGATAATGACGCATATTTGGATGTGTTAAAGCCGCGCTTTGGTGATTTTTTGGGTGAAATCAAGCTCGTTGGTAAGCGATTTTTTTATCCCCTCGATATGAGCATTGCAAAAAGTTTTATCGCCGAGCGCGTCGCTGTGATTGGCGATGCCGCTCATGGAATGCACCCGATTGCCGGTCAGGGCCTGAATGCCGGAATGCGCGATATCGCAGCACTTTCGCAACTGTGCAAAGAGGCAAAAGAGCGTGGTGAAGATTTCGGGTCACAAGCCGTATTAACCCGTTATCAGGAATGGCGCCGTTTTGACGCAACTGCACTCACGCTAACGATGGATGTTCTTAACCGACTATTTTCAAACGATAGTTCTTTATTACGAAACCTGCGGACAATAGGTATCGGTGTCGTAAACCAGCTACCAAGTGCCAAAAGAACATTTATGCGGGAAGCAGCAGGTGTGACAGGAAATCTACCTGATTTAATGCGATAAAAATTCGTCGTCCAACATTTTTCGCGCTTCATCTGCCAACATAACGGGTATTCCGTCCCGTATCGGATAGGCTATTCCAGCCTTTGGACTGACTAGTTCTTGTCGCTCTTGGTCAAATCGCAGTGTGGCATGCGTTTGCGGACAAACAAGCGCTTCTAACATTCTACGGTCAAACCCATTTTTAGACTGTGTCATTGTAATACATCTTCGCCATCCCCACACCTCATGCTATACTCTATTAAAGTGACGATCGTTTCAAGACGCGTAACGAGGGAGGGGGCCTCGAGCAACGCCTGTTTATCTTCAGTCTCAAAATCTAGCAGCATAGACAGTGAATTTATAAGCAATTCATCATCTGCATCTTTGAGCGTATCCCAATCCGTTGACAGACCACGAGATTGAAAATATCGTGACAAGAGGCCAAAGAACTTCTTACGGTCGAAGTTCAGATTTTTTTCGCAAGCAGATTTGTCCTGTTCAAACCCACTCCAGTTTACTGCGAAGCGTCTATAAGGCGTAAAACCGATCACTTCTTTTCGGATGCGGTATCGGCTTATCCCAGTCAAAGTTAGCATGTACCGACCATCTTCTGTCTCAGAAAACTGAGTTAGCCGACCGGCGCAGCCGATCGCCTGCATGCGCTCTTCTCCGTTTTGCTCACTTGTTTGAATCATGCCAATCAAACGATCGGGAGTTTTGAGCACATCTTCTATCATCGCAAGATAGCGAGGTTCAAAGATATGCAAAGGCAATCTAGAACGCGGTAGTAAAAGTGCGCCTGGCAGTGGAAACACTGGAATTGAATCGGGAAGGTCAATATTTGATTTCATACTTTCAACATAGCCCTCGGATGGCTTCAGGCAAATATCAAAGAGCTTAATTTACGCCGCCCGTTTAATACAACTGGATCATTAGGCTTTAAGGCTTCAAAAATAGTGAATAATTGCGCTTTGGCCGCCCCATTATTCCACTCTTTGTCACAACGAAAAATTTCAAGCAATTCATTCACAGCTTCTTGTGCATTGCCGGCACCATAGAGCGCCTGCGCAAAATCCAGTCTGGTCTGGTGATCACCTGGCGCAGCATCAAGCTTGCTGCGCAAATCCCCCAAGGGACCTGCATCCTCGGCTTGTTTGGCCAATTCAAGCTGCGCGTAAGCACTTTCCAATTCAGGGGTATGTGCAATTTCCGCTGGTGCGCCATTCAGCACTGCCTCAGCTTGTTCGAGGTCTCCCAGAGCAATATGGGACCGCACTAGTCCGCTATACGCGCCAGCGTGACTTGGATTCTCTTCAAGGATCGCCGCGAATGTTTGGGCAGCATCATCAGCCGTACCATCTGCCAGAAATTCCTCAGCGGTTACAACTGCATCCTCGAGACCGCCGTCTACCTCACCGTCAGATGCTTGGACGACCCGTTTAACAAATTCAGAAACTTCAGACGCAGGTACGGCGCCTTGAAAGCCATCAATCGGCTGCCCTTTCCAAAACGCATAAACGGTCGGAATGGATTGGACGCGCATCTGACCAGCAATACCTTGATTCTCGTCAATATTCACTTTTGCCATCTTGACCGCGCCCTTAGCGCCAGTCACGGCCGCTTCTAATTGTGGACCCAAGGTTTTGCATGGACCACACCAAGGCGCCCAAAAATCAACGATTACTGGTATCGAATTACTTGCTTCGATGACCTCTGCCATAAAGCTTGCTTCGTCGACATCCAAGACCAGCCGATCCTCAGTCTGGATGTCCGTTTGACCAAATTCCAACATAATATGACCCTATCAATTAAAACTTATTTGTTTATATGGCGTTTATTTCAGAAAAATCAAAGGTCAAAAGTTGCAAAAACTGGAGCGTGATCACTTGGCTTATCCCAACCGCGCGCATCGCGGACGACACGCGAGCTGTGACCGGCAGATGCAATATCAGCAGTTGCCCATATATGATCCAATCTGCGGCCTTTATCGGCCTCATCCCAGTCCTTTGCACGATAAGACCACCACGAGTATAATTTACCCTCTGGCATATCTTGGCGCGTGATATCGACCCAATTGCCCGCCTCTTGAATTTTGACCAAAGCTTCGACTTCAACAGGAGTATGGCTAACAACTTTTAAAAGTTTCTTATGATCCCATACATCGTCTTCTAGTGGGGCGATATTGAGATCCCCAACCAAAATCGATTTTTGCAGAGCTTCCTTTTGGAAATAAGCCTGCATTTCGCTGAGATAGTCCATTTTCTGACCAAATTTCTGGTTCACTTCACGATCTGCAACATCGCCACCGGCAGGAACATAGAAATTATGTATAACGATGCCATTTTCCAATCTAGCAGCTATGTGTCTGGCATGCCCAAGCGCGGCAAAATCTTCTGAGCCTGCCTCTTGCAGGCGTAATCGGGATAAAATAGCAACGCCATTATAGCCTTTTTCGCCTCGGGCACACATATGCTCGTACCCAAAGGCCGCAAAATCACTTAGCGGAATTTTATCAACAGGGGATTTACACTCTTGCAGACATAAAACATCTGGCCCCTCTTCTTGTAGAAGCTTTGACACTAATGGCGCGCGTAGCCTGACTGAGTTTATATTCCAAGTGGCAATCGTAAAAGGCAATTTTGACTTCCTTTTGATAGGTCTTTTTATGCCCTAGCATATTCCCCTAACAGCGTGAAGTTCTATTAATTTGTTTAAGCGATAACTTCCAAAGGTTACACCCACATCATCCTGGAAATCAAACCTGAGACCTAGCTCATAATCAGGTGCTAGGGGGGCACAAAGCCAACTCCTTTAACTTTTCTGTGATGTCATCAATATTATCCACAACGATACATGTATGATTAAGATCCCAATGAAGGCCATGAGAGGATCAGAGGCCTCCACTCGGAGCAATAAAATGACAGATAGCTGTTTTTGCCAACGGCATGAATAGTAAAGACAGTTTGCATCCCCATTTACTGCCAGAGAAGCTTTCAATCAAAAAGCACAATATTCTATTGTGCTGTCTTTACCAGATAAGGGATGCTAGAACTGTTGGTTTCAAAAGTTGCCTTTAGGTCAAGACATTTTTTTCAGATCCTTATAGCGAAAATTTCGATCGGATATTTATTGTGCCACGTCAACGTCGCAGTCTTCACCCTTTGGTATCATAACGGTTTGGACTAATTTGGCTCAATAATAATTAGGAGTGCATGAAGACAGCATCCAAGGTTAGACATAAGACACGTATCTTTCATCAAAGCGGCACAGAGCTATAGATTTTCTCTCCCTAGAATTAAAAAACGCTCCTACTCGCTACCGCAAGTACAAAGCCCATCGACCGAGGATTAGCGTAGACTATTAAATTTCTTTCAGGATAAGTTAGATTGAAAAATGGTTGAGCTAGAGTGCCCAAGGGACACATTGGATGGCTGTACTGATTGTGCTGTCTGTCTTTAAAGAGCTGTGCAATTTTCAACCCACGCAAGATAGAATCCAAGCACGGATCTGGCGCAAGATTAATAATTACAGGAGGTTCCCTATCAACAGATTAAAAGCA
>JAQWKM010000186.1 GCA_029247845.1 Paracoccaceae bacterium
ACCGTTCAAAGACAACGAACCGCTCGATTGCGTGAGCAAACCTGAAATCAGATTTACCAATGTACTCTTTCCAGCGCCATTTGGACCAATAAGGCCTCGAACCTCTCTAGGTTGTATAGAAAATGAGACATTTTGGACGGCCTTCACGCCACCAAATGTTTTGCTTATTCCGGAGAGATCAAGCATTGGCCACCTCTTCGATAAGTTCACGGGATGTCACTTGACGGCAATAACCCTTTATTGTTCTCAGTGAATTCTCATGGCGTTCCTGACTATAGGTAAGGGTCGCATCCGTTACTTCTGTCACAAGATAACCCAAATCGCATGCATCCCGAATAGCACTTTCAACGCATTGATCTGTAATAAGCCCGGAAATAACCAATTGTTTTACTCCAAGGTTCCTCAAAATATAATCGATATGGGTTGAAACAAACACAGATGATGAAGTTTTGGGAAGCACAATTTCGTCCTCATATGGCTCAAGCTGACCTATAACTTTACCATCCCAAGAGCCCTTTGGCACGTTGAAGCCAGTTATTTTATAATCAAGTGACCTATCCCGCCCATCAAGCGTTAGACTTTCAATTGTTGTGTACATCACCTCGATATTAGCGTTTCTGCAAGCAGATTGAATGGCTTGCATATTTGGGATTACGCGCGTATTTAGTTCGTTGAAAAACCAGCCATATTTATTAGTGAATTCATCGCTGGGTAAGCTGGAAAATTCAGATCCATTTGGATGCGCCGCGAAGTTCTGCACATCGATGAACAAAAGCGCGCTTTGCTCAGGTTTGAGTGAAATGTTTCGACTCAATGTCATTATAGCCCTTTCAAAAAATCATTGAGTGCTTTAGTGAGAAGTTTTGACCATTGGGAGACTCCAATCTGATGGTTGATTTGATCATTTCGTACTTCAATCAAGCAATGTGGTAGCTGCCTTGCCTCGGCATGTTGCGGAATAAACCAGTCCGTTTTATCGTCAATTTGGTAAGGTTGATTAATTGCTAGATTTAAATCTGGTCTAATTTGCGCAATGGAATTAATCAAAGCTTCGGCAGTTGACAGACTTTTACGAGACAAGAACCCAGCGTTCCATGCCCGTGCATGACCGCCAAAAACTGGCGTGTAAGAGTGAATTGAAAAGGCTGCTTTTCGTTCACTAGAATCAAATGCGGCCTTGATGGCCTGATCCATTGGCTCAAAAATCGCATGCCTGCGTGCCTCTTTCTCATTGAAGTCCAGATTTTTGTTTGCAGCAATTTCAATATCATCACTGATTTCCGGTATTGACTCACTGCTTCCCGGCGGCCGGTTAGAGTCTATAACCAGTCGACTGTAGCGCTGAAGTATCAAAGGCGCCTGTATGCTTTGCGCCAGTTCGCGCGCAAGAGTTTCCGCGCCAATATCCCAACCGCGGTGACTAGAAAGCGTAGCATTATCAAGTCCCAGATTTTTAAGCGATTTGGGAATGGCGCGTCCGGCATGTTCACAGAGCAACAATAAAGGCACCTTACTAGAAGGATTGACCAGCTCGACGGGATTAGGATCTAGCTCGGTCATCAATTTGAAGTGAGTGGCATACGTCATATCGCAAGGTAATGAAAATAAAATTCCACTGTCAAATAAAATTTTGTTGACTGAAATTTTTTTTACTATCATTTGTGCTTTTATGTTGATCCGCGATCAAATAGAAAAGAACTCTGGGACACTGACGCAATCCGAGCGTAAACTCGCGTCTGCTTTATTGTCCGATTATCCCTATGCCGGTTTAGTCACTATACAAGAGTTGGCTGAAAGAGCCGAAGTTTCACCCCCGTCGATTTCCCGTTTTGTTACAAAGATAGGTCTATCAGGCTATCAAGAGATGCAACGCCGACTGATTAGAGAATTAAAAGGTGGTGATAATTCCCCACTAGAGCTTCATGAAACAGGACGGCGAATAGAGGGCAGATATCTTGCGGAATTTACGCTTCGTGCAGCGGAACAGATGCGAGTGGCGGCAAAAGCGGTCACAGAAGGGCAATTTGAGCGCATTGTTGACTTAATTAGCGATCCGAAACGAGACATATATGCTCTTGGTGGGCGAATTAGCGATACCTTGGCAACGCATTTGTCATTTCACCTGCGTCAAGCGCGCAAAGGAGTATATCATATTCCACGCGACCCCGAGAGCTGGCCAGAATATCTTTTGCGGATGAAATCAGGTGATATTTTCTTTTTAGCGGACTTTCGCAGATATCAGCCCAACCTGACGCACCTGGCGAAACAAGCGTCTGTTGACTACAAAGCTCAGGTCATTTTGATGACAGATAAATGGCTGTCGCCAGCCAACCGCCATGCATCAGAAGTTTTAGCGGTGCCCATCGATACAGGAACGATCTGGGATAGCTATAGTGCAGCGCTTGCCGTAACCGAAGCGCTGGTTACGCGCGTGGCAGAGAAAAAGTGGGATAGCACGCGGCAGCGTATAGAGTCATGGGACAGAGCCCGAAAAAATCAATTGGAGGACGATAAATGACGCCCTTAATATTCGCAGCCACCTGTGATTTGGCCGGTAAAGTGCGCGGTAAAGCTTTCCCAGCTTCAGATTTGGGTCGACGGCTTGAAAGAGGCGTGGGTTGGACACCCACAAACGTTCAGATCAACTGCTTTGACGGCATAGCAGATAGTCCGTTTGGGGCTCTGGGTGATCTACTTTTGGTCCCAGATGAAGGCACAAGAGTTGACCTAGAATTTGCGACTAGGCGCGAAAGTTTTATACTGGGAGATATAATTACTCTAGAAGGTCAATACTGGGATTTCTGCACGCGCTCCCTACTTCGCTCAGCCCTCAATCGGCTACAAGAGGTTGCTGGTGTTAAGCTCTTGGCAGCTTTTGAACACGAATTCCAAATGAAATCAAAAAGCGGCCTTACAGGAGAAGGATTTGGCCGTTCAGGTTTTGAACACCAGCGCGATCTGTGCGAGTCAATTATAGCTCAGATAAGTGCTGCAGGTTTAAAGCCCGAGAGTATCATGAAAGAATATGGACCTGAGCAATATGAAGTTGTTATCGGCCCAGAGATAGGCATTCGCGCAGCAGATGCCGCAGTTATCGTAAGGGAAATCACGCGATCCACAGCACGTTTTCTGAATGAGGAAGCAACATTTACCCCAATCCGTGATCCAAAAAGCGTTGGAAACGGAGTTCATATTCATATGAGCTTTCTAGATCTGGAGGGCAACCCGCAAACTTATGATCCATCAGGCGACTGTGGGATGTCTAAGATTACAAGTGCATTCTCAGCAGGTATTTTGAAATATCTCGAAAGCATCCTTGCATTAACAGCGCCATCCGTCATTTCCTATCTTCGATTAACGCCTCACCGCTGGTCGGCTGCTTACAACAATTTGGGCTTTCATGACCGCGAGGCATCGCTTCGAATATGCCCAACGACTGTAAAAGATCCATTAGAAATAGAACGCCAGTTCAATATAGAATATCGCGCAGCAGACGCCTCAGCCTGTCCTCACCTTGCGCTGGCTGCAATTGTTCATGCAGGAGTCCAGGGAATTGAAGATGGCCTGACAGCGCCTAAGCCCTCAGAGGAAGATTTGTCGTTGCTGTCAGCAGATGAGCTTGGCAAGCGCGGATTTGTTCGCCTTCCAGAGACGCTTGAAGATGCTCTTGAACGAATGCGCAATAACCCAATACTGTCAAAATGGTTTCCAGACGGGTTTTTACCTGTCTATCTATCTCACAAGACGTCCGAAATTTCTCATCTCGCAAATATGGATGATGGAGATCGATGTAAATTATATGAAACAACCTACTAAAACGGTAGGCAATAATCGAAGCTTTTTGCTAACTGTGAGCCTGTAACGCATTATAATGGAAAGCTTGAATACGATTTGAGAGGGGAATATTACTATTTTAATTATTTTTTATGTTTTTCGTACGAGGCACCAAGTTCTTTTTTTAAAAATTCGCCGAAGTTTATAGCGTTAAATTTAGGCTCTCCAGTTCCTCTCAACGGTTTTACATTTAGACTAACATGAGGATCATAAAAAAATGGGCACGAATACCTCTCCTGACCAGATTTATTGATGACGCGATGCGGCGTTGAACGTAAACGTCCGTTCGTCATTCTATGAAGCATATCCCCAACATTAACCACAAAACTATTTTCCAGTTTTGGGACATCTAGCCAAACTCCATCGGGCGATTGAACCTGCAATCCCCCAATATCATCTTGTGCCAAAATTGTAAGACATCCAAAGTCTGTATGTGGTGCTGAACTATAGAGATCTTGCGAACTGCTTGTTGCAAGCGGTGGATAATATAACAAGCGAAGCCAAGTGGTTGGCGGCACAAACTTGGCCATTACAGATAAGTCTTGTACACCTGCCGATAAAAGTGCAAGCCGCATTAGTTTATATGCAAGTTTTTCAAGTTCAGAATTATATTTTTCCAAATTCGTGCGAAAGCCAGCGAGTTCCGGCCACTGATTAGGCCCTGAAAGATAAACGTCCTCACTTTCCACTTTATCTTCACGCATCATCATAAAGCTTGCCGATTGATTAGGTTTTTTGACCTTCGCAAGTTGGGCTTTCACATCCATGGAGGTGTTGACCGCAATATAACCGCGATGCTTGTGATCAAGATTGACCTTTATTTTGTCCTTTAGATGATGGCCATGGAACCTGATTGACGCTTCAAAAATACTCTCTACCAAGGTAGGGTCGATCCCGTGATTGACAATATAGCTAAAACCCAATTTGTTATATGCTTGGTAAAAAGAGTAAGTTAACTCAGATGATGGAATTTCCTCATTAATCGACCTAACATCGATAATTGGGATAGCGCTATGTTCGGCAGTCATCTCACAACTTTCTCAACTGATTTGATACCAAAGCACCCTAAACTATAAAATCTGCTAACACCATTTTTCTAGTCTGAGTGGTTAGGATCAGTTTTATCAGTATGGTGCGCGTAAGCTTATTGCTAAAAAATTAAAACTCTTTTCTCCCTAAGACAATAGCCTGATGGACCTGCATCCGTAAAGATACCGTTTTGTTAGAACTGTTTTCTAAGGTCAGGGGTGGGTGACGGAGGAAAAAACTGATTTATTTAACGATCCTCAAGGCCAGTTAACAAGGACATCAGTCATAAATTTACCAAGCATTCACACTTCCTAATGGTTACACTTCAGTGCAGATGGGCTATGAGAAAACAATGAAAAATAAAACTCTTTACATAACCGGGGCAGGCGTTAGCGCAGAAAGTGGTATTCCTACCTTTCGGGGTAAAGATGGCTTTTGGACTGTTGGCAGTCAGAACTATACGCCACAGGAAATGGCAACGAGGCAGATGTATTTGTCACATCCAGATGAGTTTCTGCTGTGGTATTTCAAACGATTTGCGTCATATCGCCATATAAAGCCCAACGCTGTTCATTACTGGCTGACTGATAAACGGCTGGTCACGCAGAACATAGATGGCTTAGACGGCAAGGCTGGCAACGCTGCATATGTGCCAATCCACGGACGTCTAGACAAGGTGACAGTGCTTCACGAACAGGGGCTGGACGTTCCTCTGATTGACGCCCCTTGGGAAGACGTGGCAGCAGTCTGCGATGATTTGGACGATAACTCACGCCTTACACCGGTCCTGCTAGACGCTTTCAAAATATCAAAGACAACGCTCAAACCAGAACCTGATGTGTCTCTGAAGCCATTCGTTTTGCTATTTGATGAATACTATACCGATCTCTATCGCATGTCAGAGGCAGAAGATTGGATGCACGACGCCCAGCGCATAGTATTCATGGGAACGTCGTTCAGCGTAAATATAACCAGTATCGCCTTACGCACTGCCCTTTCAAACGAAGCCGCCATTGAGGTCGTTGATCCTCAACCAATTGATCTTGGATACGAGAGAATCGAATATCACAAGATGACGGCAGCCGATTACGTTTCAGACAGATCGGGATGATGGTCGGCTTGAGGTCAAGGAATCGTTGATAAAGGGGAAATAACCAAAAGTGTGAAATCCAGATCAAAACAGAGGCAAGCAACGGTTTTTTGTAACCCATTTGTAAACCAAAAGCTAAATCACTTTTGCAACAAACCTGCTAAGTCATTGATATCAGTGGTGAGCCGTGCAGGATTCGAACCTGCGACCCACTGATTAAAAGTCAGTTGCTCTACCAACTGAGCTAACGGCCCACTAAATGGCTTGTCTAGAAACAGTCTCACAGATGGTCAACCCCAAATTCAAAAAAAATTCCTCAATCTATGGATTCCTAGGTGCGCCCACGGTATACGCCGTTCATGACAGATAAGACACGCATAAATCTTCCGTTCATGAAAATGCATGGGCTGGGAAATGACTTCGTCGTCGTAGACGCCAGAGACCAACAGTTTCCAGCGTCCGATTCTGTTATAAAATCGATAGCCGATCGCAATCGAGGTGTTGGGTTTGACCAACTCGCCGTGATTGAGGAAAGCGACACGGATGCTCATTTAGTTTTTTACAATGCCGATGGTTCAACCTCAGCAGTCTGCGGAAATGCGACACGCTGTATCGCGCGCTACCTTATGGATGAAAGCGGTAAAACAGAATTGTCATTGAGTACCAAACATGGGGTTTTACAGGCCCGCGATGTCGGTGAAGGTTATACTTCTGTGAATATGGGACCGCCTCAAATACTTTGGCATGATATCCCACTTTCCGAGGACGTAGATACGCTACACTTGCCAATCCCCGGTGATCCGGTTGCAACAAATATGGGCAATCCGCACTGTACCTTTTTTGTCCAGGATGCTGAAAGCGTAGATTTGCAAACACGCGCCGCGTCGATTGAACATCATCCGCTCTTTCCGCAACGGACCAACGTGCAATTTGCCTCACTTATAGGAGGCAATCACATAAGGATGCGCGTCTGGGAAAGGGGTGTTGGCGTAACACTTGCCTCTGGTTCGTCCGCTTGCGCCACAGTCGTCGCGGCAGTTCGTCGTGGTTTAACTGGCCACAATGTCCGGATTGATCTAGATGGTGGGCGTTTGAAAGTGGACTGGAGCAACGAAGGTGTTTGGCTTTCTGGTCCGACCATGCATGTTTTTTCAGGCACATTTACAAGCGAATTTTTGGAGAACGATACGTGAGCACCACGCCTAAGTTCACGACCCTAGGGTGCCGTTTGAATGCCTATGAGACAGAGGCAATGAGGGATCTTGCAAAGAAAGCAGGCCTAAGTGATGCCCTTATCGTCAACACCTGTGCTGTAACCGCCGAGGCGGTTCGCAAATCACGGCGCGAAGTCCGCAGGCTAAGACGGAAAAATCCAACAGCAAACATCATCGTCACAGGATGTGCTGCACAAATTGATCCCGAAAGTTTTGCCCAGATGCCAGAAGTCAGCACAGTTCTGGGCAATAGTGAAAAGATGCAGGCCGAAAGCTGGCGCAAGCTATCGGCAAATTTCATTGAGGACTCTGAAAAGATACAAGTCAACGACATCATGTCCATAACGGAAACTGCCGGGCATTTGATTGACGGGTTTGGGACGCGAAGTCGCGCCTATGTTCAGGTTCAAAATGGCTGTGATCACCGGTGCACCTTTTGCATAATCCCTTATGGGCGCGGTAACTCGCGATCTGTCGCTGCTGGTGTGGTCGTTGATCAGATTAAACGTTTGGTAGATCGAGGTTATAACGAAGTGGTTTTGACCGGTGTTGATCTTACAAGTTGGGGGGCTGATCTCCCCAGCGAGCCTAAACTTGGTGATCTTATTATGCGAATCTTAAAACTGGTTCCCGATATACCCCGGCTTAGAATAAGCAGCATCGACAGTATCGAGATTGACGACAACCTGATGCAGGCGATTGCAACTGAACAGAGGCTCATGCCACATTTGCACCTCAGCCTGCAACATGGTGATGATCTGATCTTGAAACGGATGAAGCGCCGTCACTTGCGTGATGATGCTATTCAATTTTGCCAAGAGGCCCGCAAGCTAAGGCCTGAAATAATCTTTGGGGCAGATATAATCGCAGGCTTTCCAACCGAAACCAAAGCCCATTTTGAGAATTCGCTTAAATTGGTGCGGGAATGCGATCTCACGTGGTTACATGTCTTTCCGTATTCTCCGCGTCAAGGCACTCCTGCCGCCCAGATGCCACAAGTGCATGGTAAAAACATCAAACAGCGCGCAGCGGAGCTAAGGCGGGCCGGCGAGGAGCAAGTCGAAAAGCATTTGACGGGCCAAATTGGAAAAACCCATAATATTCTGATGGAAAACCCGCTTATGGGTAGAACGGAACAGTTTACCGAAGTGTGCTTTGAAACACCTCAACAGGAAGGTGCGATCGTGCGATCAAAAATAGCTGCAAGAACCACTACTCAGCTGACAGCATCACGAATTTGACAAAAGGTATGAGCGTCTCAAACCCTATTCTGTATAGCTTTCGTCGCTGCCCCTATGCAATCCGGGCTAGGCTGGCTATCTGCTATGCGGGGATAACAACCCAACATCGTGAAATCCTTTTGCGCGATAAGGCACAAGAATTTCTTCAAGTCTCCCAGTCTAAAACAGTGCCCACTCTGGTGCTTGGCGACAGAGTGTTAGATGAAAGCTACGACATCATGCTTTGGGCGCTGGAAAAAAACGATCCTGAAAATTGGCGCGCAATGCCCGCCTTGGGCCATGATCTGATTGTACAAACAGATGGCCCTTTTAAAGACGCCCTCGATAAGACCAAATATGCCTCGCGTCATCCACAAGAAGATATGATCGCCAATCGCCATACAGCCGCGGAGTTTCTGGTCACTCTGGACGTGATGCTTAAAAAGGGCTGTTTATTCGGATCAAAACCTACCTTGGCAGATATGGCTATCCTGCCATTCGTACGACAGTACGCTTTTATAGATAAATTATGGTTTGATGCCCAACCATGGACCAATTTGAAAAGATGGCTGGAAAGCTTCTTGGCGTCAGACCTCTTCGCCGCATCAATGCCAAAATACCCGCGCTGGTATTCAGGGGATGACATCGCTTATTTTCCAGAAAGAAAGACCGACTAAGTCGCGCTGCTAACTTGCTTTATCGCCAAAGACAACGCGGCAAAAACAATAATCAAAGTGCCAAATAGACCGAGATGCGTTGGCTCGAGCCAAAGATCATTACATCAATGGTCAAGGCGCAGATGATAGCACTTTAATCAAAGGGCCCAAGCACGGATATATCGCTGCGCCGTATGGCTTTGTTGGCTGTAATATGACCGATCACGCCAATCGCTCAGGCCGGGACTAGCAGCCAAAAAACTGACCCATCCAAACTGGCCTACCCAGAGGGCAAGCTCACCAAATCGCCAGTCATTACAATGCTTGAAAATGACAGCGCAATCAACTCAGCACTATCCTGTTTGACAAACTGTTTTGTAAAAACGCGCGCAATGGCCATCTTGAGTGCAAATCCAAGACCAGCAGTAATTCCAAACAGGCTAGCAGATGGAAAATTGCTCACTTCAATCTATGAAAAGCTAATCATTAAGACGCTTAGAAACGCTAAAAAGCTAGCTATAATAAGCGCTCTGGTCATCGCTTCTCATAAGAAAACAGCAGCCAAGGGTAAAACCAGTATCAGAGCTAAAAAGCTCAAAGCGGTAGCACAGGAGACTAACAAATACATCAGAGACACAAACGAAAACCCCATCACCAAATAACGGGTAGCGAGCATGATGAGCGCTAAAAATGGCCTGCCCCAAAGTGGCTTGCTTTAACGCCTCATAAATAAGTGCAGACATTACGATCAGTAAGAATGCTGCAAATAGCCTTAGAAAAATCGCGTTCAGCTGGTCCATGGAAAACTGGTTTTAATAAAATCCATGGACCCAAACTTATCAGGCAGCTTGTTGCTGTAAAGTCTTGCGCGCTGCCAGAATACCCAGAGCAGCCACTGCCGCCTCGCGACCCTTTTCTACAAAATGTTCGCGATAAATCGCATTGTGGTGGTGGGTCTCTTGATACTGATGCGGTGTCAAAGAGACAGATAAAACTGGAACCCCAGTATCCAGACCCACGCGCATCAACCCGTCGAGCACACTTTGAGCGACAAAGTCATGTCGATAAATCCCGCCATCAACAACAAATGCTGCGCATGCAATTGCACTATAAGCGCCTGATTCTGCCAGCTCCTTTGCCATAAGTGGCATTTCAAATGCACCGGGAACGTCAAAGACATCCACTTGCTCGGCGGGAATGAGTTTTAAAAAACCTATCAAAGCCTGATCCACTATATCAGCGTGCCAGTTGGCTTTTACAAAGGCGTATCGGGTGTGTGTCATTTTTTTCTCCTTCGGTTCAACAACACGTCACCCAAGGCGCAAGGCAATGACAGAGACGCACCATGTGCGCGCTCATCCATCGCTCTCTTTCATCCGGACTATGACCGTCGGCTCTGGCATCTCACCAGATCTGCTGACACCCTTTAAAAGGGCCGCTCGTGGGCTCATGGGATAGATCCATATACCACCGGTGGGGAATTTCGCCCCGCCCTGAGAACGAATTGACGTTGTCACAGGCATATCAATAATACAAGGTGATTTGCTACATAATTGAAGAGATTTTCGATGCACCCCAATCCATCTTTCAGAAATACAAAGAATACCCAAAGTCTGGATTTTGCCCGACAGACGGGATTTGGACATCTTATGATGAACAGAGGTGACGTACCGCTGGTCAGCCGTATAATTTTTCTGATTTTTTAAGATAGGCAATAGGTTAAACTGCATCTTGTCCGTTCAAAAACCAATTGGTATGAGGTAAAGGATCAGGTAGAAATGCATAACGTTGGCTTAGAGACGGCAAAACTCTCAAGGCTAATGCGTGACGTGAAACCATAGAGCGCTTAAATTGGCACTGGCCAAATCACGCGATCAACCATTATTATTTCAATAAATTAACATTAAAAGGATAAGCCCCGATGAAACTAATTTTTTCTCCAGCCTCGCCATTTGTGCGCAAAGTCAATGTAATGCGCCATGAGGGACAGCTTGTTGATATAATTAGTCTCACACCTGTTCAGACAACCGCGCTTTCAACTGATCCAGCCGCGCGTTCTGCAAATCCACTAGGCAAAATTCCAGCTCTCGTTCTGGATCATGGAAAAACGCTTTTTGATAGCCGTGTAATCTGTCGTTATCTCAATGACCTTTCCGGCGCGGGCCTTTATCCAAAAGCCACGCTTTGGGATGTCCTTACACTCGAAGCTTTGGCAGATGGCATCATGGAATCTGCTGTTTTGATGGTGTATGAGGCCCGCTTGCGTCCAGAGGAAAAACAGTTTGAGACTTGGGTCGAGGCCCAATGGAGCAAAATAGCCCATGCGCTTGACGCCTTAGAGCAAAACGAATTCACCATACTAGGTGGCGATTTACATTTTGGCCAATTGGCCGTAGCTTGCGCTCTTGGCTATCTGGATTTTCGCCACCCTGACAGAAACTGGCGAGATGGCCGCACGTCTTTGGACACTTGGAACAAGATGATGCAGGACCGCGCCTCGATGCAGGCGACATTGCCAGAGGGTTAATCTCTTATCATTGCAGCGCTTTTACAACAAGTTCGTCTTCGTTGCGCGCTCGCATTGCGAGAGCTGCTGCATGAGCGGCCGCTGCGGTCGTATAATAGGGTATCTTGTCATAAAGCGCTACGGATCTGATTTCACGGCTGTCTTCTACCGCTTGAGCGCCTTCAGTCGTGTTCATTACCAATGATATCTCAGAATTTTTCAGCCTATCATAGATGTTTGGCCGGCCCTCATACATCTTGTTGATAATCTCACAACCTATGCCATGCTTGTCTAAAAAGGCGCCTGTTCCACGCGTGGCCACAAGATCAAATCCAAGATCAATAAGGATCTGTGCCGTCTCTACAAGCTGCAAGGTCTTGTCCTTATCTTTGATAGAAAAGAAGACCTGACCCACAGGGCCCACCGTAGGATCAGGCAGATCCATACCCGCGCCCATCTGCGCCTTTAGGAAGGCCCGCGCAAAGCTTCTGTCCCACCCCATAACCTCGCCCGTTGAGCGCATCTCAGGTCCAAGGATGGTATCAACACCAGGGAACCGAGCGAACGGCATGACGGCCTCTTTGACGCTGAACCAAGGCATATTGGGATCAGCAAGCTTCATTGGGTCACCGATTGGAATGCTCTCTTCATAAGATGCATCCTTATATGGTTCGCGCAATGGAAAATTTGACATCGGTTCGCCAGCCATAAGGCGGGCCGCAATTGATGCAATGGCGCTGTCAGTAGCTTTGGCAACAAACGGGACTGTCCGGCTGGCTCGTGGATTGACTTCAATGAGATAAATTTCATTGTCTTTGACGGCAAACTGCACATTCATCAAACCAACGACATTCAACGCGAGCGCCAATGCTTCGGTCTGTTGCTTCAGTTCTGCGACGATATCCTCAGACAAGGAATACGGCGGCAGAGAACACGCGCTGTCACCAGAATGAACACCAGCCTCTTCGATATGCTGCATTATGCCTGCAACATGCACCGTATTTCCGTCCGAAAGCGCATCTACGTCACATTCAACAGCACCAGAGAGGTAGCTGTCCAAAAGGACCGGACTATCACCAGAAACGACAACCGCCTCTTTTATATACCGCGCAAGCTGAGACATATCGCGCACAATTTCCATTGCGCGGCCACCCAAAACATATGACGGCCGGATGACAAGAGGAAATCCAATTTCATATGCAATATCCATGGCTTGAGAGTCCGTACTTGCTATACCATTTTTAGGTTGTTTGAGGCCAAGTTTATTGACCAAAGCCTGAAACCGCTCGCGATCCTCGGCCAAATCGATTGCATCAGGCGTGGTTCCAAGGATTGGAACGCCTGCCTTTTCAAGATCGTTGGCGAGTTTGAGTGGGGTCTGGCCACCAAACTGCACGATAACGCCATGCAGAGTACCATTTTCCTGTTCAACGCTCAGGATTTCCATCACATGCTCAAATGTGAGCGGTTCAAAATATAGTCGGTCTGAGGTGTCATAATCGGTTGAAACTGTTTCCGGGTTACAATTAATCATGATCGTTTCATAACCCGCTTCCGTCAGTGCATAGCAAGCATGACAACAGCAATAGTCAAATTCGATGCCCTGCCCGATACGGTTCGGTCCACCACCAAGAATCACAACCTTGTTTTTATCGCTTGGTCGGGCTTCGCATTCGACATCCCCCATCATGGGGGCTTCGTAAGTCGAATACATATAAGGTGTTTGTGCTTCGAACTCTGCCGCACAGGTATCAATGCGTTTAAAAACCGCTGTCACACCTAAATCTATTCGTTTAGTTCGAATATCCCCCTCGATACCATTGGTCAGAATGGCCAGCCGGGCATCGCTAAACCCAAGCATTTTTAGGCTGCGCATGCCCCTAGAATCTTGCGGAAGCCCATTTTCGCGCACTTTCTCTTCAGCTTGAACAATTTCACGAATACGCGCCAGAAACCAAGGGTCATACATCGTGACACTATGGATTTCATCGTCACTTAGGTCGTGGCGCATCGCTTGTGCGATCGTACGCATGCGATCCGGTGTTTGCAGGCTGAGTGCTTTGATAACGGCTGCCCTTTCAGGGGCTCCTTCGATATCAACTTCATCAAACCCAGTAAGCCCAGTTTCCATAGAAGCAAGTGCTTTTTGCAAAGATTCATGAATGGTTCGACCGATCGACATCACCTCACCGACCGATTTCATAGCGGTCGAAAGATATGGTTCTGATCCAGCGAATTTTTCAAAAGCAAATCTTGGGATTTTAGTTACAACATAATCGATCGTCGGTTCAAAGCTTGCCGGTGTGACCTTAGTGATATCATTGTCAAGCTCGTCCAATGTGTAACCAACAGCCAGTTTTGCAGCAATTTTTGCAATTGGGAAACCCGTCGCCTTGGACGCTAGAGCAGATGAGCGCGACACACGCGGGTTCATTTCAATCACCACCATGCGGCCATCTGCGGGGTTAACCGCCCACTGCACATTGGATCCGCCAGTTTCGACACCAATCTCGCGCAGGACTGCTATCGATCCATTACGCATAATTTGATATTCTTTATCCGTCAGCGTCAAAGCAGGCGCAACCGTAATAGAATCGCCTGTATGCACCCCCATTGGATCAATATTCTCTATGGCACAAACGATAATCGCATTGTCAGCTTTGTCTCGCACGACCTCCATTTCAAATTCTTTCCAGCCCAAAAGGCTTTCATCGACAAGAATTTGATTGACTGGAGAGGCATCCATTCCCGTCCGGCAGAAATGTTCGTAATCAGCTCTGTTATAAGCCACACCACCGCCGGTGCCCCCTAGCGTGAATGCAGGCCGAATAATCGCAGGCAAACCAATGTCGTGCAATTGCTCGAGAGCATTCTTGACCCCTGCATTGAGATCTGTTGTTCCAGCTTCATCTTTAGGAGCAGTGACAATCGTTGCTTTTGGATTTTCAAGACCAATGCGATCCATAGCTTCGCGAAATAGTTTCCGGTCTTCAGCCATTTCGATCGCAGGTCGTTTAGCGCCAATCATCTCAACACCAAATTTTTCGAGGACACCCATTTCTTCAAGGGCGAGCGATGTGTTAAGACCCGTCTGCCCGCCCATAGTTGGCAAAAGCGCGTCTGGACGCTCTTTTTCAATGATCTTTGCAACAATTTCCGGAGTGATCGGTTCAATGTAGGTCGCATCCGCCAGTTCGGGATCTGTCATAATTGTCGCCGGGTTCGAATTTACTAAGATAACCCGGTACCCTTCTTCGCGCAAAGCTTTGCAGGCCTGAGCACCAGAATAGTCAAACTCACATGCCTGACCTATAACAATTGGTCCGGCACCTATGATCATGATGGAAGAAATATCGGTTCTCTTAGGCATCAAAAGACCTTTGATTTGGCAGCGGAGACGCTTTGCCTCGGCTTAAGAGCAAGCGATTTATATGCTTTATAATCAAGCGGTAAAAAGGTGCAAGGGGCAGAAGACAATATTCGTGACACACCGCATTGAATTCCCACTTTTCGGACAAACGTAATGCTGAAGGTTGAAAACGAAGCAATTAAACTGCTCAAACGCCAAAATAGGGACCATTGCCTTTATTCTGTGGTGACTCACGACTTGACATCACGCGCACAAACTTGTGTATCTGCACAGTTAAATCTCTTGCGCTTGAAAGGCCTTATCCATGCACGCCTACCGTAGCCATACTTGCTCTGATCTAAATAAATCCAATGTTGGTGAAACTGTCCGATTGTCCGGATGGGTAAACCGGGTTCGCGATCACGGAGGCGTATTGTTTATTGATCTTCGCGATCACTATGGTATTACCCAAGTTATAGCTGATAATGATAGCCCAGTTTTTGCACAAATCGAAGCATTACGAAGCGAATGGTGCATCCGCATCGATGGTACTGTTTTGGCTCGGGACGAAAGTCTAGTAAATGCTAAACTCCCCACCGGTGAGATTGAAGTCTTTATTCGAGATATCGATGTCTTGGGCAAATCCGAAGAATTACCTCTGATGGTTTTTGGTGATCAGGAATACCCGGAAGAAACACGACTAAAATATCGCTATCTCGATCTGCGTCGTGAGAAACTTCAAAATAATATGAAACTTCGCTCGGATGTTGTTGCTTTGATCCGCAAAAGCATGTGGGATCGGGAGTTCAGAGAATATCAAACGCCGATTATCACAGCCTCTAGTCCAGAGGGTGCACGGGATTTTCTTGTCCCTAGCCGTCTTCATCCAGGAAAATTCTATGCTCTTCCGCAAGCCCCTCAGCAATTTAAACAGCTAATCATGGTGTCAGGGTTTGATAAGTATTTTCAGGTAGCCCCCTGTTTTCGCGACGAAGACCCGCGCGCCGACCGTTCACCCACAGATTTCTATCAGCTTGACTTAGAAATGTCGTTCGTGACACAACAAGATGTTTTTGATACAATCCAACCAGTCATAACCGGCATTTTCGAGGAATTCGGCGGTGGCCGAAAAGTGGATCAAGACTGGGAACAAATCTCGTATCGCGATGCCGTGCTTTGGTATGGAAGCGACAAACCAGATTTGCGCAACCCCATCAAAATGCAAATTGTCAGCGACCATTTTCGCGGTTCTGGCTTTGCGATATTTGCCAAACTTATTGAGCAAGACGGCACTCAAATTCGTGCTATCCCAGCGCCTGGAGGCGGGAGCAGAAAGTTCTGTGATCGAATGAACGCGTTTGCCCAAAAAGAGGGACTTCCTGGCATGGGTTACATATTCTGGCGCCAGGGCGCTGAGGGTATGGAAGCCGCTGGACCTTTGGCCAAGAACATTGGCCCAGAACGAACTGAAGCCATCCGTCAGCAATTGGACCTAAAAGTCGGCGATGCCGCATTTTTCCTAGGTGGCAAGCCTAAATCCTTTGAAGCTGTCGCAGGACGGGCGCGCAATGTAATTGGTGAAGAGCTTTCCCTGACAGACAAAAATCGTTTTGCCTTTGCATGGGTTGTGGATTTCCCAATTTATGAAAAAGACGAAGAAACCGGCAAGATTGATTTTGAGCATAATCCGTTCTCCATGCCTCAAGGCGGCATGGAGGCATTGGAGGGAAATCCCTTAAATGTCTTGGGATATCAGTATGATCTCGCCTGTAATGGCTACGAGCTTGTTTCCGGAGCTATTAGGAATCACAAGCCAGAGATCATGTTTAAAGCCTTTGAAATTGCTGGATATGATCAAGACGAAGTGCGCAAGCGCTTCGGCGGCATGGTAAATGCCTTTCAGTTTGGCGCGCCCCCTCACGGCGGTTGTGCAGCGGGAATTGACCGGATTGTCATGCTCTTGGCCGATGAGGCGAATATTCGCGAAGTAATCATGTTCCCAATGAACCAGAGAGCCGAAGACCTGATGATGTCTGCGCCAAGCGAGCCACTGTCAGAACAGCTTATGGACCTCAATCTAAGGTTTATTCCGCAAGACTGACTGGAAAAGTTCTTTATCTATTTCTGAGCATAAGATTAAAGTTGCATCATCTGGCTATCGTTATAGCTTACGAAAATACTTATGTTTATTTTAGGATAAAGAATATGGCTGAGAAGCCTCTTGGAACTTTAGTGAAAAATTGGTCCCCACCAATTCTGCCTGGCCCTAAGATAATGGCCGGTAGATACGTCCGCTTAGAACTTTTATCTGCCCAAAAACATGCCGCTGATCTCTATCAAGCCTATCGCAGTCACGATGGCGTTTGGGATTATATGAATGCTGGTCCCTACAGTTCATCTTCGCAATTTTATCGCTGGGCCAGCGAGGTGACAGCGCAGCAAGATATCCTTTACTATGCCATCAAGCCCCTTGAGACTAAAAAATCAGAAGGTGTAGCAAGCTATCTGCGGGCCCAACCGGGCGCTGGAAGTATTGAAGTCGGCAATATTACCTATGCGCCCGGCTTGCAGAGAACAAAAGCGGCAACAGAGGCAATGTTCCTGATGATGCAGTGGGCCTTTGATTCTGGCTATCGGCGGTACGAATGGAAATGCAATGCTCTGAATGAGGCCTCACGCAGAGCGGCACAAAGACTAGGCTTCAGTTTTGAAGGGGTTTTTCGTCAGGCCATGGTGGTCAAAGGTCGCAACCGTGATACCGCCTGGTTCGCGATGATCGACCATGAATGGCCTGCCCTACAAGAGGCCTTTGATATCTGGCTTTCTCCACACAACTTTGATGACAACGGCGCTCAAAGCGAACGTCTTGGCAATCTAACCAGTTTGGTCAGGGCCAACTCTGATCCGCTTATCAAAGAGTTTTAAATTGCGAAATTCCAAGTTCAAGTTCGCCAATAAGAATTGATTTGTTATCCTATTCAAGCACTTTTGAGAGATCAACATCCGCAGCATTTTGCGACAGGCTTTGAAAGGGCTTTGACATAAACTGTCAGCGCCAGCTTTGAGAACGCTATGATGCATCATTTCGTTACCGCTGGTGACAATGATAGCATCTATTATGGGATGCATTTGATTAAGTTCTCTCACATGGTCGATTCCCAAGCCATCAGGAAGATTCCAAATCGAATAGGATTTCATTTTTCTGGTCTAGCGTCAAATAGAAACTGGTTGAAGCTATTATCGCCGCACGACGCAACCACACTCGACTATTCAGACACAGAAATCGAGCAGATTTTACACAAAGCGGCTGTGGTAGACAATCAGCATTTTGACTCCAATCAAGGATTGTGGTTTTACAGCTGGTAATATTAGTTTTAACGTCTCTGTCGAGTTCATTCTGATCTCCTTTAAACCTAAAATGATGCTTTATCAAAAGACCTCACAGGTGGGGTAATCCGTCACGTTTAATTTAGCGAAACTTGCCAAAGCCAAAGTGCCTCGCCATAAGGTGACAAAAATTAAGGAGATTTTCATGATTGGCCGTTTGAACCATGTTGCTATTGCTGTTCCAGATCTGACAGCAGCAGCAGACCAGTACAGAGATATGCTCGGGGCTACAGTAGGGCCCGCACAGGATGAACCTGATCATGGGGTGACAGTCGTTTTTATTGAGCTTGCGAACACCAAAATTGAGCTTTTGTATCCGCTGGGTGAAAACAGCCCAATACAGGGATTTTTGGATAAGAACCCATCGGGTGGTATGCATCATATTTGTTATGAGGTAGAAAACATCATACAAGCGCGCGATCACCTGATATCGATGGGTGCCCGCATTTTGGGTACTGGTGATCCAAAGATAGGCGCACATGGGAAACTAGTTTTATTTTTACACCCAAAAGACTTTACCGGTACCCTTGTTGAACTAGAACAAGTTTCAATGAGGGCTCAGGAAATTTAATGTCCATTACATCTGCATTTGTACTCTTCTCTGTGATCTGGTTCATGGTATTTTTAATAGCAATACCGATCAAACTCCAAACGCAGGGTGATCTGGGGGAAATTGTACCCGGAACTCACGCAGGCGCACCGGAAGTTCATGACCTCAAAAAGAAAGCATGGATTTCAACAGTTGTGGCTTTTATTTTATGGGCAATGATCTCTAGCATTATTGACTCAGGCATGATCACGATGCGCGACATCGATTTTTTCAATCGGATGGATCCTGAGACCAGCGATGAAATAAGTGAGTAAACGCTGCAACCCCGACTAGTGGAACAAATAAATTGAGTATCGGCACTGAAAGCGGCGCAGCCATAAATATTCCCGCCAACCAAACTCTTCCCGAATAGCGGCGTCTCATCTCTTGTGCATCCTGACGCCTCAAATGGCGCATTGCCACCATTTGAAAATATTCCCGCCCAAGTAAAAATCCATTCAACGCCCAGAATATCAAAGGGACAAAAGCCAAAAAGAACATAGACAGAAAAAGAGCCAGAAGGTTCAGTATAATCAGCACTCCAAGTAAATTAACATTATTTTTAAAGACCTCGACCACTGGTATTTTTATGGGAGCTTGAACATAAGAATAGTGTTTTGCTTCAACAGCCGTTGCCACATCTTCCAGAAATAATGATGACACCAGTGTTGCAACCGGAATCATTAGGAAAACAGAGAGTAAAATCAGAATTAAAAAGCTACTCAAACTGATCAAAGCCCCAAAAGAGACCTCTGTCCCAAAATAGGGTAAGGTTAGGTTATCTGAAAACAGGTGCCCTAGACCATAAGACAACGCAAAAACCAGCGCCAGAAAAGTTAAAATCGTCAAACCTAGGCTTTTGATTAAAACTCTGCGAAAGGCGGCGTCTGGTAGCTGCTGACACGATTTGATAATTGCCGATGTGACATGGGCTAAAGCCATGTCACAATGTCTTGCAAAATTGGCCTTGGTCTTTCTGGAGGACGTGAGGTTTCAGTCCCAATATAAATAAGACCTGCGACACGCTCATTCTCTGTAAGCCTAAAGGCATTTGTGGCAAACTCGCGATCATGGGACGGCCAGCCTGATAACCAATTTGCACCCCAGCCGTGCGCCAGCGCTGCATTCAAGAGTGCTAGACAAACAGCACCAGCAGAATACGTTTGTTCAATAGCAGGAATTTTTTCAGATGGTTTTTGAACCTCCACGACAGCAACAGCCATCGGACCAGTATCATAAGACCTTCGCGCCTTTGCGATCTGATCTTCATCACACCCCAATGCGTGTCCGCGCTCTGAGACCTTCTCAGCAAGTTTTGTAAGCGTTTCTTTATTTAAAACAATAAACCGCCAAGGTTCTAGCTTTCCGTGATCTGGCGTACGCGCAGCGGCCGTTATGAGTATTTCAAGGCTCGCTTTGTCAGGCCCAGGCGCAACCAGTGTCTTTGCAGGTCTAGATCTACGCTCCAATAAAAACTCCAAAGCTTCTTGATTGCATTCCCCCATATTATATCCTTTTATAGACCGTAAATTTGTTGTTTTTTTCTATTGTGCGAGAGCAGAAGCTATTTATAGAAACCCATCAATGTAAGGATTAGCGGGACCGTAAGTTGCACTTTAATGCGAAGAGCTTACATAACGCAATATCGATGATCAATCATCGCAAATTTGATCCATAATTTTAATCAGTTCAGACGTGATACCTGGTTCTGACATAGCATGTCCAGCATTCCTAATGAGGCGTAAATCACACTGAGGCCAGGCCTTCGAGATATCCCAAGCACTTTTGGGTGGACAAATCATGTCATATCGTCCCTGAACGATAAAACCTGGTATATGTGAAATCCTATCCATCTGAGAAAGAATTTGACCGTCAAATTCTAAAAACCCATTGTTAGTGAAATAATGGTTCTCAAGCCGTGCAAATGTTCGCGAATACTCGCTCGATGCTTCTACGCCATTTCCGTTCGAGTAAATCGATGCAAGAGCATTTTCCCAAGAAGACCATATGCGTCCGAACTGCATTTCGATCCGTAAGTCACCACAAAACAAACGACGATGATAGGCCGCGATAAGATCATCATGCTCTTCAGTTGGAATTTTTTCAATGAACCGCTTCCAAGCATCCGGCCAGAATTGTCCAGCACCGCCGCCATAAAACCAATCGAGTTCACGCTTAGTCATTAAAAACACACCACGCAGAACGATATGTGAGGTGCGCTCTGGATGTGCCTGAGCATATACCAAAGACAGCGTAGCCCCCCAACTGCCACCAAAAACAATCCAGCGATCTATTGAAAGTCTTTCACGAATCATTTCAACGTCAGACACAAGATGCCAAGTCGTGTTATTCTTCGTGCTGGCCCGTGGCCGCGAGCGACCACAACCGCGTTGATCAAATAGAATAACATGATATTTACTAGGATCAAAATAACGGCGCATAACCGGGCTGCATCCACCGCCCGGTCCACCATGGAGCACCAACACAGGCACTCCGTTTGGGCTGCCGCACTGCTCTACATAAATCTGATGTCCATCCTCAGTTTGCATGATCTGCTGCGAGAACGGATCAACGGGAGGATAAAAATATTGCGCTGCGCGCTTTTGACCTGAGAATTTGTCCATAAGTGTCCTATATGTGAGTCGTTATAGAAAAGACCAGACGGAGATGAGAATGCAAGCCTCTCAATTCACTGTTGATATGGAAGAAGTGGCAAAATTTGAAGCCATGGCAGCAGAATGGTGGGATCCAAATGGAAAATTCAAGCCATTGCATATGCTAAATCCTTGTCGACTGGATTATATAATCAGCCAAATTTGCGCTGAATTTGACCGTGATTCTGAAAAAAACCTGCCGTTTTCGGGATTGCGGATCCTTGATATAGGCTGCGGTGGAGGCCTACTTTGCGAGCCAATGGCCCGTTTGGGAGCGACTGTAATCGGCGTAGATGCTGCTCAACGTAATATCCCGGTAGCAAAGGCGCACGCAAAGCAATCGGATCTGGAGATTGATTATCGGTTTGGGACTGCCGAAGAACTGGTATCTCAGTGCGAAATTTTCGATATCGTATTGAATATGGAAGTTGTTGAGCATGTCGCCGAACCTCAGGCGTACACGACAGCCTGCCAGCAACTTTTGAAGCCAGGCGGTTTAATGATCTGTTCGACGATCAACCGAAATCCTAAGAGTTTTATTTTAGCCATTTTTGGGGCTGAATATGTGATGCGCTGGCTGCCAAAAGGGACACATGAATGGGCAAAATTCATTACCCCGGATGAGCTTTATGATTTGCTCCGCAACGCGGGCCTTCAACCCGTCGATAGGCAAGGCTTCGTGTTTAATCCATTGACTTGGCAATGGAGACTATCAGACCGAGACCTAAGTGTGAACTATGTAACTGCTTCTTTAAAGCTTTAATCACTGGCTAGCATGTAGCCCGAACCGCGCACTGTCTGAAGGTATCTTGGCTCTTTGGGATGGGCTTCAATTTTACGGCGCAATCTGGTGATTTGCACATCAATGGCACGATCTCGGGCCTGCCCCTGATCGCGGCCCATTTCCGCCACAAGCTCAGCCCGGCTAATCGGTTGACCGACACTTTTGGCAAAGATGCGCATTAACTGAGCTTCTGTGCCAGTGAGGCGTATCTGCAAATCTGCATGCCATAGCTCTCCCTTTTTGACATCATATCTTACTTCACCAAGAAGGATTAACTTTGGCAGGCTGTCTATTTTGGTTTGTTCCGGGACCCGACGTAAAATTGAATGAATGCGCAGCAAAAGCTCTTTGGGCTCAAAAGGTTTGGGTAAATAATCGTCTGCGCCAGCTTCGAACCCGGAAATGCGATCGTCCGACTCGCTTCGCGCTGTAAGCAATAGGATAGGTACATCTATGCTGTCACGTAATTCGCGTGTCAGAGAAAGACCATCTTGGTCCGGCATCATGATATCTAAAACGATGAGATCAAAGCTCAACCCTCGCAACAATCGTTTGGCCTGCGCTGCATCTTGGGCAATCGATACTAAAAAACCATTGCGGATAAGGTATTTTTGCAGAAGTTCTCGGATCCGCTGATCATCATCTACAATTAAAAGATGCGAGCCCATATTGCTATATCCCGTCGCGGCGCAGTTCTTTGAAAATATTTTGCATTTTCTGATCCATCATCGACTCAAGAACTTTTCGAAAGCCAGCAACCGCATCCGGGCCCGCTGTTCTAAAAGCATCCCGCATCCGTTTATGCTGTGCTATTGAAAGCTGTTTCTCCAAAGCTCTTCCTGTCTCTGTCAAAAACAGATGCCGTTCCCTGCGATCCTCCTGGCCGACATGACTTTCCACAAGACCATCAGCAATAAGCGTGCGAAGGACGCGATTAAGCGATTGTTTGGTGATGCCCAAAATAGATAAAAGATTATTTACTGTTGAACCGGGTGACACTTGGATGAAATGGATAGCCCTATGATGCGCCCGCCCATACCCGAACTGCTCCAATATTTTATCTGGGTCAGCCGTAAATCCACGATATGCAAAAAACATAGCCTCAGTGCCCTGCCTAAGTTGGGCATCTGTCAGGTAAAGAAGGTTTTCTCCTAGCCAATGTTCGGCTGATGAATTCGATTTCATTCTCTGACTCCCCAGAATATTATCATTTCATTTTATGTCAGTCTTGTTGACACTCCAAGTATGAAATGGTAGCGATTATTACTTTTTGAGAAATTTAATGTCCACATCGGACATAATTTTGAAACTTTCGCAAAAATGCGCTCAAAAAATTTGGAAAGGTACAGATATGGGAAGCGGATACGATGATCGTGATGGCAAGATTTGGCTGGATGGAAAACTAGTTGAGTGGCGCGATGCACAAGTACATGTTCTGACCCATGCGATGCACTATGCAAGCTCTGTTTTTGAGGGTGAGCGCTCTTATGATGGTAAAATTTTCAAAAGTCGCGAGCATTCTGAACGACTTATAAACTCTGGAAAACTGATTGACTTTGATGTGCCCTTTTCCGTTGATGAAATAGAAGCTGCCAAATCCGAAGCTTTGGCCGCAAACGGACTGACTGACGCCTATGTTCGCGCTCTTGCTTGGCGTGGTGCAGGAGAAGATATGGGGGTAGCGTCTGCCCGTAATCCAGTGCACTTGGCTGTCGCAGTCTGGTCATGGGGCAATTACTACGGTGATGCCAAAATGAAAGGTGCAAGGCTCGATATTGCAAAATGGCGCCGTCCTGACCCAGCGACTGCTCCGTCTCAGGCCAAAGCTGCAGGCCTTTACATGATAGCAACCATGTCCAAACACAGTGCTGAAGCCAAAGGCTGCAGTGATGCGATGATGTTTGATTATCGAGGCTATATCGCCGAGGCTACAGGCGCCAATATATTTTTTGTTAAAGACAGAGAAGTGCATACGCCAATAGCAGATGCCTTTCTCAACGGCCTTACCCGCCAGACAGTCATCGAAATGTTGACTCAAAAAGGTATCAATGTTGTCGAACGTCATATTATGCCAGAAGAATTAGAAAGCTTCGAGCAATGCTGGCTTACAGGGACTGCTGCAGAAGTTACTCCAGTTGGCCAAATCGGTAATTACTCTTTTGAAGTTGGCGCGTTGACACGTGACGTTTCGGACAGCTACGAAAAATTGGTACGCCTTTAAACTTGAATAGCTTTTGTATCTAGTTGCACTGGATAAAAAACCTCAGTGTTTAACGCAAAAAATCCACTGCAGCATGCCATTAAACATGCCAAAGCCGATTATAAGCGGCCATGGCAATGTTTGAATTTTTTTCCTGACCGGCATGGGCAGGGATCATTTCGTCCAGGGCTTCCCCAGGTAGACCTATCATTTTCATTAAAATTTCTTAGCGCAGGCTCTGCTGAAAGCGTCCGATTATCGTGTTGGATCTCAGATTTCTGGGACATCATTTGTTGCATCATCGTCGTCTGTTCTTCGTCCGTAAGCGGCCTCACTTTGGATAGGTGCTGGCTTACGTCAACACGGAGACTTTCTAAAAGACCTTCAAAAAGCTGAAAAGCCTCAGATTTATATTCATTAAGCGGATCCCGCTGGGCATAACCACGAAACCCAACCACGGAACGCAAATGTTCAAGCGTCATAAGATGCTCTCGCCATTTGGCGTCAATAGTTTGTAATAAAACTTGCTTTTCGATTTGCCTCATAGATTTTGGTCCAAACGCAACGGCTTTTTCAGCCATCATTTTATCTACCGCATCGACGATCCTCTCGCTAATAATCTCGTCGTCAACACCCTCTTCCTCAGCCCAAGCTATAATGGGCAGATCAACGTTAAAGTGCTCTTTAATATCAGCGTAGAGAACTTCAGTATTCCATTGTTCTGCATAAGATTTGGGTGGCATATGCTGAGCTGTGAGATCCTCGACAACTTCGCGCCGCATATCCTCGATCACGTCGGATAAGTCATCCGCTTGTAAAACATCCAACCTTTGACCAAAGATAGCTTTACGCTGGTCATTCATGACATCGTCAAACTTCAAAAGCTGTTTGCGAACATCAAAATTCCGGCCTTCAACTTTGGCCTGCGCACGCTCAAGTGATTTATTCACCCATGGATGAACAATCGCTTCGCCTTCATCCATTCCCAGAGTTGAAAGCACCTTTTCCAACCGCTCAGAGCCAAATATCCGCATCAGGTCATCTTCAAGGCTTAGGAAAAACGAAGACCGGCCAGGATCACCCTGACGCCCCGAGCGACCGCGTAGCTGATTATCAATCCTGCGGCTTTCGTGCCGTTCGGTGGCTAATACATAAAGCCCACCCGCTCCAAGAACTTTTTCCTTTTCTGAAACATGATCTGCTTCTATCGTCTGCCGTAATTTTTCTGGATCTGCTTGTGGATCTGCGGAAAGCGCATTCAAAACTCTCATCTCAACGTTGCCTCCCAGCTGTATGTCCGTCCCTCGACCAGCCATGTTTGTAGCGATGGTAACCGCCCCAAACTTACCTGCGTCTCCAACAATCTGGGCTTCCTGCTCATGTTGTCTGGCATTGAGAACATTATGCTTTATCCCTGCGGATTTGAGCATAGTAGATAACTCTTCTGATTTTTCAATCGACGTGGTTCCCAAAAGAACCGGTTGGCCGCTGGCATTTGCCTTTTGGATTTCACCCAAAATAGCATCACATTTTTCGCGCACTGTCCTATAAATTTGATCGTGTTCATCTTCCCGGGCGATTGGCATGTTCGTCGGAACTTCCACAACGCCTAGATTGTAGATTTCTGCAAATTCTTCAGCTTCGGTCAACGCCGTACCCGTCATGCCAGCAAGCTTGTCATAAAGCCGAAAATAGTTCTGGAAAGTGACACTCGCCATAGTCACGTTTTCAGGCTGAATTGTACAACCTTCCTTGGCTTCAATCGCTTGATGAAGCCCGTTTGATAACCGCCGACCCGACATCATTCGACCCGTAAATTCATCGATCAAAACAACTTCGTCCCCACGAACGATATAGTCCTTATCTTTTGAGAATAGCTTATGCGCACTTAGTCCCTGATTGATATGGTGGACGATTGTTGTGCTTTCTGGATCGTATAGATACTGGTCTTCAGGAAGCAGACCGCGTGACTGTAATAGGCTTTCAAGAAATTCGTTGCCTTCATCTGTAAAGGTCGAACCACGCGTTTTTTCATCTATGCTATAATGTTCTTCGGTCAGTTCGGGAATAATTTTATCTATAGCAACATAGAGATCAGATCGATCCTCGGCAGGTCCCGAAATGATCAAAGGCGTTCGCGCCTCATCGATCAGGATACTGTCGACTTCATCAACGATCGCAAGATAGTGGTACTTTTGATACATTTGCGCCGTATCAGTTTTCATATTATCACGCAGATAATCAAACGCTAACTCATTATTAGTCGCATACGTCACATCGCATGCGTAGGCAGCAGATTTTTCACTATCAGGTTGCTGGGGGTAAACAACACCAGTGGTTAGACCAAGAGCCGTGTAGACCTTGGACATCCACTCGCTATCGCGTTTCGCTAGATAATCATTCACCGTAACAATATGAACGCCTTTGCCTGTCAGCGCGTTGAGATAAGCTGGGAACGTCGCAACGAGGGTTTTGCCTTCCCCAGTCTTCATTTCGGAAATATTTCCCTTATGTAGAAAAATGCCTCCCATGAGCTGAACATCAAAGGCCCGCAATCCCAATGAGCGCTTAGCGGCTTCGCGACAATTTGCAAAAGCCTCTGGCAGAAGTTCATCGAGATTCGAACCTGCTGAGATACGCTGTTTAAGCGCTTCAGTTTTGTCAATCAAACCTTGATCTGACAAATCCTCAAATTCAGACTCCAGAGAATTGATACGGTCAACAATCGGGCGCATTGACTTGATTTTGCGGTCGTTTGGTGTACCAAACACCTTTTTGGCAAGTTTCTTCAACCCAAGCATGATCACTCCGTATTCAAAAATGCTGCAACAAATAACAACGTGGTCTTGCCCTGCGAGGTTTGTGCCAATAGGTGTTGTAACAAAGCGTTCGCCTGACTCAGTGGGATGTAAGCAGCTGTTGCACAACTGTCAACGTTGACACGCCACTGAAACGGTTAATTTTAAAGGGGAAAAGATGCCCATTCTGACCAAATACCTAATGGCTGCAGCCATCACGATAACATCAACGAGTTTATTTGCCCAACAAAATATCACGGCAGACACTGTAATTGCCACCGTGGACGGATCAGAAATTACGTTGGGACATATGATAATTGTTCGTGAAAGACTTCCCGAGCAGTATCAATCATTTCCGGATGACCAGCTATTTGAAGGTATACTAGAACAACTTATTCAGCAAACTATTCTCGCCACAATTGATGATGGTCCCGATAGCATGAGAACACAGTTTACACTTGAAAACGACCGACGCTTGATGCGTGCATCCGACGCCGTAGAAGCAATATCGGCCGTAGCCGTGACCGAAGGAGCTGTGCAAGCAGCATATCAAGAACAATATGGCGGTTCAGAATTAGGCAGTGAATTCAACGCATCTCACATTCTTGTGGAAACAGAAGAAAGCGCGCTGAATATAATTACCAGAGCAAAAGAAGGGGCAGATTTCGGCGAACTTGCAAAGGAGTTTTCAACTGGACCCTCCGGACCGGGCGGAGGCCAACTTGGCTGGTTTGGTACCGGTATGATGGTTCCACCCTTTGAAGAAGCCGTCGCTACAATGGAAAAGGGACAGGTCTCAGGCCCTGTTAAAACCAATTTTGGCTGGCATGTGATAAAGCTAAATGATCTGCGCAGCCTCTCCACTCCAGACTTGGAGTCTGTGAGGCAAGAAATCTCTGCCAAATTGCAGCGCGGTGCCGTCGAAGAGAAAGTTGCGGAAATTCAAAGTTCGGCAGACATAACCAGAGTTGATACAACTGAAATCGATCCTGCCGTTTTAAAAGACCCCACACTTTTGTCGCAATAATGGGATCGCAACTGGAAAAATCGCCTCTTGCGCCACCTGATTTCCCGTGTATCCCACCGGTTGGAGGCGTACGCTTTTCAGTGGCCTCTGCCGGCATTAAATACGTTGGTCGCACTGACGTCATGTTGGCAGAGCTCTCTCCAGGCACTACGGTTGCTGGTGTTTTCACAAAATCGGTAACCCGCGCTGCTCCAGTCTTGGACTGTCAGGAAAAAATAGGGCTAAAGATCACACAAGGCGCGGCTATTATTGTAAATTCAGGCAATGCTAATGCCTTCACGGGGAAGCAAGGCGATTTATCAGTTAAATCTATCACATCGGCGGTCTCTACTCATTTGTTAATACCCGAAAACCGCGTCTTTTCCTCTTCCACTGGCGTCATAGGAGAGCCGCTGCCGCACACCAAAATCACGGACTGCATTCATGGGCTTAAGGTCAATCTGGACGCCAGTGGCATCGCTGAGGCGGCACAGGCGATCATGACGACCGATACCTATGCCAAAGGCACATATTTAAGCATCCAAACAGAGTATGGACCTATCACACTGGCCGGAATAGCCAAAGGATCGGGGATGATCGCTCCCGATATGGCAACAATGCTTGTTTATCTTTTCACAGACGCCAAAGTTGAACAAACCACTCTACAGAGCCTTCTCAGCGAAGTGAACGAGTCAACGTTTAATGCCATCACAGTCGACAGCGACACTTCTACATCAGACACTGTCTTGCTCGCGGCGACAGGTGCCTCCAAGATCCAAGTCAACGCGGAAAGCAACGAATTTCGCCAAGGCCTTCACAAAGTGATGCTTGATCTGGCCCACCAAGTCGTTCGCGACGGTGAAGGCGCAGGCAAATTCATCGAAATATCTGTGCAAGGCGCGATCGATGACACAGACGCAAAAACCCATGCAATGGCTATTGCCAACTCACCTCTTGTCAAAACCGCAATAGCAGGTAGCGATCCAAACTGGGGTCGTGTTGTCATGGCAATCGGAAAGTCCGGTGCTGCCGCTGATCGCGACCGGCTTAAAATTTGGTTTGGTGATACCCTAGTTGCAACTGAGGGTTGGGTCGCCCCAAGTTATCGCGAAGAGGATGGCGCGGAGTATATGAAAAAATCTGAAATCAAAATCATGGTCGATCTTGGAATTGGCCCCTCCAAATCAACTGTTTGGACCTGCGACTTCACACACCAATATATAACAATAAATGCAGACTATCGGTCATGAAGATTGTTCTCGTAAGTGCCGCTGCCCTTATTGACAGGGATGGGCGCGTTTTGCTTTCTCAACGTCCAGAAGGTAAATCTATGGCAGGTCTTTGGGAATTCCCCGGCGGAAAAGTCGAGACAGATGAAACACCAGAGGCCGCTTTAGTCAGAGAATTAAACGAAGAACTTGGAATCGAAACATGGGATAGTTGCCTCGCGCCCCTCACATTTGCCAGCCATGCCTATGATGATTTTCATCTATTAATGCCACTTTTCGCCTGCCGAAAATGGAATGGAATCGTACAACCTAAAGAAAGCCAAACCTTAAAATGGGTCGAGGCAAAGGCAATTAAAGAATATCCGATGCCCGCTGCCGACATTCCGCTTGTCTCTATTCTGCGTGACTGGCTTTAGTCTTAATCCCTAAAGCCAGAAACAGAAATTCAGAAAGTCAAATGACCGATTACGTAAGTTCGCGTTTAACTTCCTGACGCTCAAATATCTCGATGATGTCGCCAGCACGGATATCTTCATAGTTTTCAAACGCCATACCGCATTCCTGCCCTGACTGCACTTCAGGCACTTCGTCTTTGAAGCGCTTCAGTGTTTTCAGTGTTCCCTCATGAATAACAACGTTATCACGAAGTAGGCGTACTCCTGCACTTCTGCGCGCAACTCCTTCGGTCGTAAGACATCCAGCAACTTTGCCTATTCCAGAAACTTTGAAAACTTCTTTTATTTCAGCGTAGCCAATAAATGTTTCACGAATTTCAGCACTTAAAAGACCACTTGCAGCAGCTTTAACATCATCAACTAAATCGTAGATAACTGAATAATACCTAATTTCAACACTTTTCTGGTTCGCTGAATTACGCGCACTTGCATTTGCGCGCACATTAAAGCCCATTATCGGAGCATTTGAGGCTTCTGCCAGCCCAACATCAGTTTCTGTGATCGCTCCAACGCCGGAATGCAACACACGCACTCGGACCTCAGAGTTCCCAATTTTTTCCATTGCCTGAATAATCGCCTCCGCCGAACCTTGAACATCAGTTTTAACCAAAATAGGAAGTTCAGAGACATTCTCATCTTCTTTTGCTTTTGCCATCAGTTGTTCAAGCGTGGTCGCAGCACCCGCGGCCGCACGCTTTTCTTTAGCCAAATTGGCGCGGTACGTTGCAATATCGCGCGCTTGCGCTTCTGTCGAGACTACGTTCAAAACGTCGCCAGCCTCTGGCGTACCATTCAAGCCAAGGACCTCGACTGGAACCGATGGACCAGCGCTTGCAACCCGATCACCCTTGTCGTTGACTAATGCACGCACTTTTCCCCATTGCTCGCCAACAACAAAAATGTCGCCTTTATTCAAGGTACCTTTTTGCACCAAGACGGTAGCAACTGGGCCACGCCCTACATCGAGCTGAGCTTCAATTACAGCACCCTGAGCTGCGCGCTCAGGGTTTGTTTTCAATTCAAGGATTTCTGCCTGCAAAGCAATCGCTTCCAAAAGCTCATCCAAACCCTGACCTGAAATGGCAGAAACTTCTACGTCCTGTACTTCGCCAGACATAGCCTCAACTACGATTTCGTGCTGAAGCAATTCGGTTCGGACCCGATTGGCATCAGCCGCAGGCCTATCGATCTTGTTTATAGCAACGATCAATGGCACTTCTGCGGCCTTAGCATGCCTTATGGCTTCGATAGTCTGAGGCATGACAGAGTCGTCTGCTGCAACCACAAGAACCACAATATCCGTGACCTGAGCGCCTCTTGATCGCATAGATGTAAAGGCAGCGTGGCCGGGTGTGTCCAAGAAAGACAAGACGGCGCCACCGTCAGTTGTCACTTGGTATGCGCCAATATGCTGCGTAATACCACCAGCTTCGCCCTGCACGACCTTCGTCTTGCGAATGGCATCAAGAAGCGAGGTTTTACCATGGTCAACATGGCCCATGATAGTGATAACTGGAGGCCGCGGTTGAAGATTTTCAGTATCTTCCTCAGTCTCCTTGATAACATCCTCGACATCCGAGTCCGCGACTCGTACAACTTTGTGACCAAACTCTTCGATTATCAATTCCGCTGTATCAGCATCGATGGTTTCGTTTTGAGTTACCATCATACCCATTTTCATAAGTGACTTGACTACTTCGGCAGATCTCTCCGCCATACGGTTTGCCAACTCAGACACTGTAATAGCTTCTGGTAGCTGTACTTCGCGAACAATTTTTTCACGTTCTAGGTTTTGACCCAGAGCTTTCAGGCGTGCACGTTCCTGTTTACGCTTCATCGCAGCCATTGAGCGATGACGACCACCCTCACCCGAAAGTGCCTGAGTGAGCGTCAACTTGCCCGATCTGCGTTTATCGTCATGGCCCTTATTACTTCTGCGCTCTTGTTCAGTATCACGCTCTTTTTTGCGTGACGCAGGCGCCGGTGCCGATTTTGGAGCCGATTTAGCTGTCTCATTCTCTTTCTTGGGCGCCGGTGCAGCCTCGGCCGCTTTGCGCAGGGCTTCTTCCCTTTCTTTCTCCTCCGCTTGCTCGCGATCACGCTCTTCCGCTTGCGTCTTTTGAAGCGCACGCTCTTCCGCATCGCGTTGTTCTTTTTCTTTTTGCTCCTGATCGGCGCGACGTTTTTCTCGTTCTTCGCTACGTACTTTTTCTTCAGCTTCACGTGCAGCGGAGTCTTCACTTTCCCGCGCTCTGGCAGCTTGGACTGCCTTTAACCGGCGCTCCATTTCAACATCTGAAACACCAGCCGGTCGCTTGCTGGATTGAGACGATACAGGTACAGGCCCAGCTCCGGGCTTGGAGCTACTTGGTTTGGGAACCATCACTCGCTTGCGTTTTGTCTCGACAACAACACTTTTGGTTCGGCCGTGGCTAAAGCTTTGCTTGACGTTTGCAGACCGCGGTCCACCACGTAAGCCTAAGGTTTTTTTGCCGTCACTATCGCTCATATAGCTGTCTTTTCCTTTTTAAGGGCGCTCTTTTCGCCCTGAACAACGCGTAGACCTTTCAGTCGTTGCGCTTCATGTACTACACGATTCGTAATTCCGCCAGATGCAAGAGCACAGTGAATTACGGTTTGTCGCCCAAATGCCGCGCCCAGCTCTTCTGAACTAAGCCAACCAATAAAACTTCCATCCCTCGGCGTGCTCAGCTTTGACTTGCCACGTTCTGATCCATCGCTGGATTGCACCAGCACTTCTGCTACATCTTTCGAGAGCCAATCCTTAACTTTCTCGTATCCTGCAACCGAATGACCAGATTTCCTTGCAAGGCTAAGCAACCCTACCACTCGGTTCGAAATCATCTGCTCAACATCTTTAAGCAGCGTATCAGGTACTTTCACTGCCCTACGCGCTGCCCTGGAAAATAGACCTTTCTCGCTGGCCATTCTTAGGGCGTCTTGGTCACATGACACCCATATACCCTTACCTGGAAGCTTTTCCAATATATCGGCAAAAATAGATTCACTGGGCCCAACAACAAAACGAACAAGTCCGCTTTTCTCTTTTGTCGTTCCGCTTACTATGCATTTTCTAACTGTCCCAGTTGGTTCAGTATATATGTCATCTATAGCTGCCATAATATCACAGTTTCAACATCAACAGATGTCAAGACTAGCTCTCCTCCGCCGTTTCTGCATCGTTTTCTTCAACTTTATCTGAAACAAGATCATCCGGATCAACCCAGCCCAATAAAATGCGGGCTGTCATAACCAGATCTTGCGCCTCTTCTAAAGACACCTCAAAGCTCTCAAGCAGTCCATCGTCTTTGACCCGCTCACCATCGACTGTGGTCCATCCACCGGAAAGCTCCCAATCCGCACAGGTCGCGAAATCTTCGAGTGTCTTGATACCGTCTTCAGCCAAGGCCTGCAACATCTGAGGCGTTAGACCTTCGAAATTGACCAGATTGTCCTCGACACCCATTTCCCTAGCTTTTTCAAGTGCTTTATTTGCCTGTTCTTCTAAATATTCACGCGCTCGGGTTTGAAGTTCTCCCGCAGTGCTTTCATCGACACCATCAATCTGCAAAAGCTCGTCTGCTTCAACAAATGCCACTTCTTCGAGATTGGTAAAGCCCTCTGACACCAGAAGCTGAGCAAAGAATTCGTCCAGGTCCAGAGCTGCAATAAATAGATTTGTCCGCTCTTCGAATTCTTTTTGACGTCTGGCACTTTCCTCCGCCTCGGTCATGATGTCGATGTCTAGACCAGTTAACTGACTTGCAAGCCGAACATTCTGGCCACGACGCCCAATTGCCAAGCTTAGCTGATCAACAGGCACCACAACTTCGATGCGTTCTGCTTCTTCATCCAAAACAACTTTAGTCACTTCGGCTGGTTGCAGAGCATTCACGAGAAATGTCGGCTGATCTTCATTCCAAGGTATAATATCGATCTTTTCACCTTGAAGCTCATTCACCACTGCCTGAACTCGGCTCCCGCGCATACCGACACAAGCTCCAACAGGATCTATTGAATTATCATTGGTTAATACAGCAATCTTAGCGCGTGACCCTGGATCGCGGGCCACAGCTTTTATCTCTATAATACCTTCGTAAATTTCGGGCACTTCCATCTTAAATAGCTCGGCCATAAACTGAGGGTCTGTCCGGCTCAGAAATATCTGTGGACCTCGGTTTTCACGGCGAACTTCTTTAATATAACAGCGAATTCGATCATTGTTTCTATAGCCTTCACGGGCAATTTTTTCATTCCTGCGCAGAACTGCTTCACCGCGACCAACGTCAACAATAACATTGCCGTATTCTTCACGTTTCACTTGACCATTGATAATCGTACCAGCGCGGTCTTTGAATTCTTCATATTGACGTTCACGCTCAGCTTCTCTGACTTTTTGCAGAATGACCTGTTTGGCCGATTGAGCCGCAATCCGACCCATATCGACCGGCGGAATTTCTTCGATAAACTGATCACCAACAGACGGATCTTCCAAGTATTGCTTGGCCTGATCTACCGTCATTTCAGCCTGATAGTTTTCAAGCTCTGTTTCCTCGACCACTGTACGGACCCGAGTAAATGCAGCACGACCAGTCTTGCGGTCGATTTCAACCCGAATATCCATCTCAGCACCGTAGCGAGATTTCGCTGCCCTTGCCAGGCTCTCCTCCATCGCTTCGATAACCAGCACCGGATCTATCATTTTTTCCCGAGCAACGGCCTCGGCTGTTTGCAAAAGTTCAAGTTGGTTTGCAGAGGTGATTGCCATTATAAATCCTCCTCGGACCCTGAGGTCTCGATTTCATCAAAACTGTCTTTTTTTATTGCCCCAAGCGCTTTGCGCTTGCGCAGCATTTCCGCTATCAGATCATCAGTCAAAACAAGCTTAGCTTCAGAGAGCCATTCAAATTTGAGACCAATAGTTCCTTCAATAACATTTATAAGCACTTCATGTTTTTCGACTCCAGCCAGAACACCTTTGAAGCGTCGACGACCATCAATAAGCTCATCTGTCTCCAGTTTAGCTTCGTAGCCCTCGAATGTCTCAAAATCCTTTAAGCGAGTTAAAGGCCTGTCTATCCCTGGGCTGGAAACTTCCAAATTATAAGTATCCAAAATTGGATCTTCAACATCAAGCACCGCACTGACTGATGTCGAAATATCAGCCAAGTCATCAACTTCAATACCACCGGTTGCTCGATCAGCCATAATTTGCAAGGTGGCTTCCTCGCCACTCAACAAACGCACGCGCACGAGTTCAAATCCCATGTTTAAAATCACGGGGTCAATTATTTCTGCCAGTCTTTTATCAATGGCAGCTTTTGCGATCAGATCGTTTGACATATTCCCAAGCATAAAAAAACGGGCCCGCGGCCCGTCGAACTTCCCGGTGGAGTGATTGT
>JAQWKM010000187.1 GCA_029247845.1 Paracoccaceae bacterium
ATTGAACTCAAGGATCAAAGCATGTCCTTGGGTCCTACAACCGGCATCCTGGAAAAGGCAGTCGCGCAGGCTTTAGAAGGCTATGAGGGACCGGTGGCAATCATGTCTTTTAACCCGACATCCGTTAAAGCCATGGCCAATCTTGCTCCCCAGATTGCAAGGGGTCTTACCACCGATGCTTTCAAAGCAAACGAATGGCCAGAAGTAAAAGGCCAAAGACTACAACAACTGCGCAGGCTTGGGAATTATGAGGCAATCCAAGCATCCTTTATCAGCCACGATTACCGAGACTTGGCTTCTTATAGACTTGCTGGGATCAAAGCCAGTGGAGATCCCATTCTATGTTGGACGGTCACAACCCATGAAGATGAAAAAACTGCAAGGGTAATAGCGGATAACATTACGTTCGAAACTTACCTGCCAGATCTCCCTTGATTGATCAGAACAATACCCCAAATCTGTCAGAGTGATGGAGATTAAGTATGAGCGATCAGAAGCTTAAATTGGAAATTATGACGTCCTTGGGAAATGTGCATCCAGAAGACTGGGACAGTTGTGCCTGCCCGGAGGTGTCTGACGGAGGGCGACCTAATGATCCCTTCACGACCTATCGCTTTCTCAAGGCCCTTGAAGATAGTGGATCAGTCGGCACGGGTACGGGTTGGGACCCGTGTTATATAATGGCCTATCAAGGCGACGAGTTGATCGGCTGTGCACCCATGTATCGTAAAATGCATTCACAAGGTGAATATATTTTTGATCACAATTGGGCGCATGCCTTTGAGCGCGCCGGGGGAATGTATTATCCCAAATTGCAAATCGCCGTTCCATTCACACCAGCAACAGGACGCAGGTTTTTGGTCAAACCCCATGTCGCGGATATCGCCCGACAAACACTGATCCAAGGCGCACTGCAATTTGGTGCACAAAATAATATGTCATCGGTTCATATCACTTTTTGCACCAAGCACGAGCGAGAGCTTGCGCAAAGCTCTGAATTGCTTGCTCGCGTAACACAGCAGTTCCATTGGGAGAACAACGGCTATAAGAACTTTGATCAGTTTCTCACTAGTCTCTCGTCGAGAAAACGCAAAAATATCCGCAAGGAACGCGCAAAAGCGGTCAATTTTGGCGGAGAGATTGTGACCCTGACTGGCGATCAAATTCAACCTAAACACTGGGATGCGTTTTACATATTCTATCAAGACACCGGTGCGCGCAAATGGGGGCATCCCTATTTGACACGGCGCTTTTTTGATCATGCTCAGGACTTTTTGCGCGATGAGATCGCTTTGGTCATGGCCAAGCGGGATGGACGTTATGTTGCAGGAGCCGTAAATTTCATTGGGCGAAATGCCCTGTATGGACGCTACTGGGGCTGTGTGGAAGATCATCCCTGTCTACATTTTGAAGTGTGTTATTATCAGGCAATAGATTTTGCCATTTCTCAACGCCTTGACCGCGTTGAGGCCGGCGCACAGGGAGAGCATAAACTTGCCCGAGGATACATGCCTCGTGAAACCCATTCATTGCACTGGATGGCCGACGCCAGCTTTCAGGACGCTGTGTCCAATTATCTTGAGGCTGAAAAAAAGGCTGTGGCAGAAGACATAGAAATACTAACAAACTACGGCCCATTTCGAAAAATCACTGTGGAGGAACAAGAGTGAACATAAGACTGACACCCCAAGAACGCGAAAAAGATCTGGCATCACTTATTGAAAATGGATGGTCAATAATCCAAGACCGTGATGCCATCTTTAAGCAGTTTAAGTTTAAATCGTTTGTTGAGGCTTTTAGCTGGAT
The DNA here is from genome assembly GCA_029247845.1 of Paracoccaceae bacterium. Taxonomy (GTDB): domain Bacteria; phylum Pseudomonadota; class Alphaproteobacteria; order Rhodobacterales; family Rhodobacteraceae; genus LFER01. The sequence continues at coordinate 1,807 of JAQWKM010000187.1, forward strand.
GACTGCTGCTGCTCTTTGCGCCGAAAAGATGAACCATCATCCCGAATGGTCAAATGTCTATAACCGCGTGCAGGTTACACTGATGACGCATGATATAGACGGACTTAGCGATCTAGACATCAAGCTGGCTCAGAAAATGAACCAACTCGCTGCCTAATATCAAAAGCAGGCTAAACAAATGGCCTTAAGCGACCAAGCTACCTAACTGGCAAAGCCCAATTTTATATTACATGGACAAGGACCATGACCCATACGGTGCCTAAAACGTCTGTCTTGTATTTAATGGAAATAAATTCTGCAAACAATCCATGAGATGATCGTATGCGGCTAATTTTCCAATTAGATACTTACTAAGTGCCCCTTAGTCAAACAGAAGGCTTCCCCGGGAGAATAAGAAAGCCTGAAGTATTATACTGCTCTTTGTGACGATGTTTTACCCCGCCTTCAGAATTTAATATCACATAACATAAAGGTTTTTAAAATTTTATAGGATTTTTAGTTCAGTAATCATTTAACAACCGTAAATGTCATAATAGAAAAGTGGCTATATCTAAAGCTGATCCAACAAATGGTCTGCGCCCGAAGTTGTGATCCGGCTAAGGGACTCTTCTAAAAGAAACTTGGTTACAACGCCATCTTCGGCTAGCAGAGCATAGCGAATAGAACGGTTATAGAACCCAATCAAAGGCGCATCAAAGGTCATATTTACAGCCGCAGAAAACGTCGCGGATGAATCAGCGATAATGGTGATCCCAGCCTCAAACGCGCCAGCTTGATTTGCCCATTCTCGTGAGACGAACATATCGTTAACGGTTAGAACAATTACCTCTTCAATACCTTTTTCTCTCAAAGCATCCATATGGCGAATGATATTTGGCATATGTGAGTAAGCACAGGTACTGCTGAACGCACCCGGCATTGCAAAAATGGAAACTTTTTTCCCACTAATCCGAGCAGATATCTGGATTTCTTCATGCTTATCGTGCTCGATTAAAAGAACGCTTGCATCCGGCAGAGTATCTCCAACCTTAATCATTAATCAGTTTTCCCTAATTGCTTTTGCGTATCAAATCAGTATAGAGCTTCTAATTAGAAGAGCCATAGAATTCGGATAAAATATGAAGAAAATTGTTGTTATTGGCACTGGTCAAGCAGGCGCATCTTTGGTGATTAAACTCAGGGACAGTGGGTTTGAAGGGTCAATAACCCTTGCAGGGTCAGAAGCACACCTTCCTTACCAACGGCCGCCTCTTTCAAAAAAATACCTTTTGGGAGAAATAACATTGGAGCGGATGTATTTAAGACCGAAGAGCTACTATGATGACCAAAAAATCTCTCTGGAACTGGGCCAGACTGTGGACCAGATTGACCGCGAGAATAAGGTTATAATCTTAGGCGAAAAAATAATTCCTTATGATGATCTCGTTCTTGCAACAGGATCGCGGCCGCGCCGTTTGTCAGAAACAATTGGCGGAAATCTGGAAAAAGTATTTACAATTCGCGATTTGGCGGATGCAGATGCAATGGCGCCAGAATTTATCGAGGAACGGTGCGTCCTCATTATAGGGGGAGGTTACATTGGACTGGAAGCTGCAGCAGTTGCGGCGACCCGCGGGTTAAAAGTAACGCTGGTTGAAATGTCAGACCGGATTTTAAGCCGAGTTGCTGCACCGCAGACTTCCGATTATTTTCGCAACCTACACAAGACACATGGCGTGACCATAAAAGAAGGCATTGGTCTTACCAAACTAAACGGCGATGGCGATATGGTTTGCAGCGCCGAATTATCTGATGGATCCAAGCTTGAAATAGATTTTGCGATCGTTGGCGTCGGCATTGTCCCGGCCACCGACCTTGCAAAAGCCTCTGGGCTAGAAATTACGGATGGTATTAAAGTGGATAGCCTTGGTCAAACCTCAGATCCAGCAATTTGGGCGGCTGGGGATTGTTGTGCGTTTCCTTATAAGAATGCAGAACTGAGATTGGAGAGCGTTCCAAATGCTATTGACCAGGCTGAAGTAGTGGCTCAAAATATTCTGGGTGCACAAATAGACTATGTACCAAAACCTTGGTTCTGGTCTGATCAGTATGACGTAAAATTGCAAATTGCGGGATTAAATACTGGGTTTAGCGACGTCGTAATCCGAAAAATGCCAGACCAAAAAGCCGTCTCTTTTTGGTATTATGATGACCAGAAACTGATCGCAGTTGATGCAATGAATGACCCACGGGCCTTCATGGTGGCAAAACGACTGCTTGAAGCAGGCAAGACAGCGCCCCGAGAAGCCATCAGCAACCCACAAATAAATTTAAAAACACTTTTATCCACGTGAGAATCATTGCTGGGAAATACAAGGGTAGAAAACTTACCGCCCTTGGCAAAGGCGACGCACAAGCGCAGTTGCGCCCAACCACGGATAGAATTCGGGAAACTCTGTTCAATATTCTAACGAATGGTTGTTTTGGCGAGGTTTTTAAAGGTGGACGCGCGCTCGACCTGTTTGCTGGGACTGGAGCACTTGGCATTGAGGCCTTTTCGCGAGGAGTAGACACTGTCTGGATGATAGACAGTGGCCGTAAAGCCAGCGACCTGATCAATAAAAACCTTTCCCTTCTAGATTACCCTGAGGGAATGGTGTTTAAAAAGTTTAATGCGTGTAAGCTTCCTCGACTTGCGCTAGAGCCTTTTAACCTTATTTTTCTTGATCCACCCTATGGCCAAAATCTTGGAGGCTATGCGCTCAAAAGTGCTACTCAAAAGAGCTGGGTTGCACCAGAAGCATTAATCGTCTGGGAAGAAAGTTCGCCGGTGGATGCTCTGGTGGATTTTGAAGTGCTGGACAGGCGACAATTTGGCGATACATTTGTTACAATTATGCGCGCGCCAGCCGTATTTTTAAAATGACGACCTTGAAGCATCTTAATGCAGAAAAGCAGGTGTATTAGGACCTGACCTATGATGTTGAAGGATCGCTGATTTTCTGCGTCCCAACCGCAGAATTTGCAAAATAAGCTGCGGCCTTCAGTCACTAATATCCAGCCATTACTGCCCTAATCATAGATAATGATTATTCCAAATTCGTCCGATGCTACCGTGTTTAATCACTTGGACATGGACTTAATAGTAAACTGCAGCGCCTTTATTAGAGCGATGAATGCGCCGGACATTGCAAAAATTATGTTGGATCAAAATCCTATACCAAAAATAAAAAAAACACAGTTAAAAGGTAACTCTCTAGAGTTCATTTACAACGATTTATTAGCTATATGTGGGGTGAAAGCGATTGTTTTGGGATACGGTAAATATCTCATAACCGGTAGCAGTCACACCGATTGAATGCTCAAACTG
>JAQWKM010000008.1 GCA_029247845.1 Paracoccaceae bacterium
ATCCGAGTATCTACACGCAGTACATGTCAATGCTCCCAAAACAATGATTGGTGCTATTCAACACGTGCGAATTACACAGAGCAACCGAAACTCTCTGACTGGAAAAATTTGCTAGATTTCTAAAGATCCACAGTTTTACGAGATTCTGATGAGGACCATTTTTTCTTTTATGACCTTAATATAATTGTGTGGGTCGGACTGCTCCCGTTTTGATAACAACCTCGTGGTCGACTGAATGGAGCGATACTTACCGATGCGGTCACTGGTTTATGGACGACGGGGTCGAGTGAAACTTATCGCAGAGATTACTGCCTGATTGAAAACCCACTTGTGATGGCAATCGACCTATTAAAACTGTTGAAGAGATTCACAACGAGGCTGATCAGTTTTTAGGCGACCTTATTTAACTTCTTTTTATTATAGCGACATATTGCTTCTGTCTATTGCATTTAAGAAGAGGTATTGCCACCATGTGTGCAGCACCAAAAGGAGTTTGCAGTGGCAGTAAGTTCGCTCGGTACCCAAGAAGATACTCGAAATGAGTCTCAAGAATTGCTTGATTTTCCGGACAATAAGTTGCTGATTGATCTTTGCGGGGAATTTGACAAAAATTTAGCTGAAATTGAGCAAAAGATTTCTGTTCAAATCATTCGACGTGGGAATCAATTGGCAATCGTTGGTCAAGAAGAGGCAAATAAAGAGGCTTCCGCTATTTTGATCGATCTTTACGAGCAGTTGGAGAATGGGCGCGAAATTGAACCTGCTGATCTTGATCTGGCTGTAAGAGCATTTGAGGAAAGCAGAGGAAAAAATAGTACGCCTCAAAATCCACTTGAAATGTTTGATGCTGGAAATGTAGAGATTAAGACGCGCAAAAAAACGGTGGGACCTCGTACTGAAGCGCAGAAAGCTTATGTCAAATCTCTTTTAACGCATGAATTGTCCTTTGGTATTGGACCAGCGGGAACAGGTAAAACCTATCTCGCCGTGGCCGTGGCCGTATCAAAGTTCATGACTGGGGAAGTTGACCGTATCATCTTTAGCCGACCCGCGGTTGAGGCTGGAGAAAAACTTGGATACTTGCCGGGAGATATGAAGGAAAAAGTAGACCCATATATGCAGCCACTATATGACGCGCTGAATGATTTTTTGCCATCCAAGCAGCTGTCGAGGTATATCGAAGAGAAACGGATTGAGATTGCGCCTCTGGCTTTTATGCGGGGTCGTACTCTTTCGCATGCATACGTAGTGTTGGACGAGGCGCAAAACACCACCTCGATTCAAATGAAGATGTTTTTGACCCGATTGGGCGAAGGCTCGCGAATGGTTATAACTGGCGATGTTTCTCAAATTGATTTGCCGCGTGGCGTCACTTCTGGATTGACTGAAGCTCAGAGGCTCCTAAGTAACCTAACTGACGTAGATTTTTCATATTTTACGGCAAAGGATGTGGTTCGTCACAGTCTTGTTGCTGCCATTATCGAGGCTTACGATGGAGATACATTGGCTGGTTTGAGATAAGTGCTTGAACGTAAAAAGATCAAAATGTTGCAAATAAATGCCTATTGAAGTTGTTTTGGAGGACGGTCGTTGGGAAACGCTCAACGTTGTCGTCTTGGCAAGTCAGGGTTTCAATGCTGTGATGCAGTACTTTGAACTTGATCCACAGATTTATGAAGTTGAAATACTTGCGTGTGACGATAATCGTATTGCAGAATTAAATTTTGATTTTCGCGGAATTGAGAAATCTACAAATGTATTGAGCTGGCCTTCGGTCGACCGAAGCCCTGGGAGTGAGGGACAATTTCCAACTAAGATCATGCGTGATAGCGATGGTTTTATGGGAGATATTGCTATGTCCTATGACACTTGCCTGCGCGAAGGGAACGTGTCCGAAAGAAAAGTTGAGCACCACATTTCGCATTTATTTGTTCATGCTATGCTTCATTTGATGGGGTTTGACCATGAAAATGATAAAGATGCAGTGTTAATGGAAACAATAGAAGTAGAAATACTTGGCAAAATGGGTATTGATAGCCCATATAGAGAGTAAGAGAGTGCAAAAGTTGCATTTGGACGAGGAAAATGGGTGAGCAAGAGGGACCTTCTGGAGCGGCGCATAGCGCGCGATCTAAGTCGGACCAAAACACAAGGGCAGAGCTAAGCTTTTTAACACAGCTTGTAATGAAGCTTGGGCTTATTAAGTCTGCAGTCGAAGAAAACTATTCTGGTAGCATCACCAATGATGGCGAACACAGCATCATGAATCTGCGTAAGATGCAGGTGGAAGATGTGGCCGTTCCAACAGCAGAGATTATATCGGTGCCCGATACGATCTCGAAAGAGGCACTGGTGGAAATATTTCGCGAAAGTGGTCTTACCCGAATTCCGGTTTATTCTGGGACTTTGGACACGCCAATTGGAATGGCGCACTTAAAAGATTTTGCTTTGCGATATGGCTTTCGGGATATGAATGGTGATTTCGATCTCATTCCGATGCTCAGGCCGCTTCTTTATGTGCCCCAATCCATGACTATTGGCGTCTTGCTTACAAAAATGCAGGCCGAGCGGCGCCATATGGCGCTGGTCGTTGATGAATATGGCGGTGTTGATGGGCTGGTCACAATCGAGGATCTGATTGAACAAGTAGTCGGTGAGATAGAGGACGAACATGATCTTGAAGATGATGTCTTCTGGGTTTTGGAAGAAAGTGGTAAATACCTCGCGAAAGCCCGCGCACCTCTAAAAGAGTTCTGTGCAGAAGCCAAACTCAATCTGACGGATGGCGAAGACATCGATGGCGAAGAAATTGAAACATTGGGTGGGCTCGTCTTTATGTTGGCTGGTCGAGTGCCTGTGCGTGGGGAAGTGATTGAACATCCTGCGGGTGTTGAATTTGAAATCGTTGATGCAGACGCCCGGCGCGTCAAACGAATGCGAGTACAGCTTCCGAGGCTGAAACAAGCGGCGGAATAATGGCCTCATTATCACCCAAGGTGCAAACCCGCGCTTTACTATTTATTTTGGGGATTGCGGCCTCTTTAGGACAAGCCCCTTTCTCTCTATGGCCAATTTCGATTGGAGCGCTGGTTAGCTTCTTTTTGCTTCAGTTTAGAGCGGCTGAGGGTGAATTAGGGCCCTTTCAGCATGGTTGGATTTTTGGCTTTGGCTATTTCGTCGGAGCAATTAACTGGATTTTAGAACCCTTTTTAATCGATGCTTCAAGCCATGCTTGGATGGCGCCTTTTGCTCTTGCTTTGATGGCGGGTGGATTGGCGGTTTTTTGGGGAGTGGGCGCAAAGCTTGGCCAGCTTCTGGGGGACAAAACCTATAGTCTAGCCTTTGGCCTAGGGATTGCTGAACTGGCCCGCGGATATATTCTTACAGGATTTCCATGGGCTTTGGCCGGATATGTGTGGATGGACACTCCTGTCGCCCAGCTTGCCTCTTTGGTTGGTGTTTATGGCCTAACAAATTTGACTTTTGTCCTAGCTGCCATTTTTGTCGAAATTTACGTCAGGCGAGGTATTTTCTCGGCTACAGCAATGGGCTGCGTACTAATCTTGGCGAGCTGGAGTTGGGGCACCTATCGGATAACGGATTTGCAGGCGCTGGAAACTTCCAAAGTTATTAGGCTCGTACAGCCTAATGCGCCACAACAGGAGAAATGGCATCCTGAACATTCATTGAAATTCTTTGCACTGATGTTGGAGTATAGTGCTGCTGAACCCAAGCCTGATATCATCATATGGCCAGAGACGGCGTTGCCGATACCTGTTGAATATGCCTCAGAACTGCTTGATCACATCCGAGTCGTTACTAAAAACTCCGCAATTTTGTTCGGGGCCTTGCGGTTTGATGGCGAGCAATATTTTAACTCGATTATTTATTTGGACCAAAATGAAGTTGCCGTACCTGTCTATGACAAGCATCATCTGGTCCCTTTTGGTGAATATCTCCCGTTCGAGTCATACTTACGACGTTGGGGCGTAGAATTTGTGTCACAGCTTTTCGGGCTAGGATTTGGCGTTGGCCCCGGTCCGTCTCTCTTTATGACAAAAGAATTAGGGGCCGTATTGCCGCTTATCTGTTATGAAGCTGTGTTCCCTCAGAATGCCAGAGTTTCTGGTGCGCGGGCTGACGTTTTGGTTCAAATAACAAATGATGCATGGTTTGGGACAAATTTCGGCCCCCAACAGCATTTAAAGAAAGCCCAAATGCGCAGTATCGAACAAGGTCTTACTTTAATTAGAGTTGCAAATACCGGTATTTCAGGAGTTGTCGACCCTTATGGTCGTCTGATTGACAGTATAGCTTTGAACCAAGCCGGTTTTTTAGACGCCCAAATGCCGCCTATGATCCAAGCGCCTTTCTATGCTCGTATTGGGGACTGGGCATCAATTATTTTACTTTGTTTTCTATTGGGCATGTCCTTTTGGAAACGCACTGAAACTTTGCGCGTTGACCTCAAAACTAAATAAGCCTATCCCTGTCACAAAGGTCCGCAACGGCTTCCTGACGTGGACCACTATTTGGAAACTGGAGCGCTTACATGACAAATCGCAATTATATCTTCACTTCGGAATCTGTATCTGAAGGGCATCCTGACAAAGTATGTGATCGTATCTCTGACGCAGTTCTGGATGCCTTTTTGGCGCAAGAGCCAGAGGCCCGCGTCGCGTGTGAAACTTTTGCTACGACAAATCGCGTGGTAATTGGCGGTGAAGTCGGGCTATCTGATCAGGCAAAATTATCTGAATTCATTAGCTGTGTTGATCAAATTGCAAGAGATTGCGTCAAAGACATTGGTTATGAGCAAGAAAAGTTTCACCATGAAACCATAGAAATCACAAACCTTTTGCACGAGCAATCAGCGCATATTGCCCAAGGTGTTGATGCGTCTCGAAACAAAGAAGAGGGGGCTGGTGATCAGGGGATAATGTTTGGGTATGCAACACGTGAAACTCCTGACTTGATGCCTGCGCCTATTCAATACAGCCACGCGATCCTGCGCCGCCTTGCCCAAGTGCGCAAAAACGGAAAAGAGCCTACGCTTGGTCCTGACGCCAAATCACAACTGTCGGTAAGATACGAAGGCGGTAAACCCGTTGGTGTTAGTTCAATCGTTTTGTCAACACAGCACTTGGATGAAAATATGACATCCAACGATGTGCGTGCTGTGGTAGAGCCTTATATTCAAGAAACACTGCCAGAGGGTTGGATTGATGCGAAAACGCAATGGCATGTAAATCCAACTGGAAAATTTGTCATAGGCGGGCCGGATGGCGATGCTGGCCTGACGGGGCGCAAGATCATTGTTGATACCTACGGCGGTGCAGCCCCACATGGTGGTGGTGCGTTTTCGGGGAAAGATCCAACCAAAGTAGACCGCTCTGCTGCCTATGCAGCCCGTTATCTTGCAAAGAACATAGTCGCGGCAGAGCTTGCCGAAAAATGCACAATTCAGCTAAGTTACGCTATTGGGATTTCTCAACCATTATCCATTTACGTTGATACTTTTGGCACCGGCGAGGTATCTGGCGAAGCAATAGAGGCAGCTATTGCCGCCGCTATCGACCTAAGCCCTCGTGGTATTCGCGAACATTTGATGCTGAACAAGCCTATTTATCAAAGAACCGCAGCCTATGGTCACTTTGGGCGTAGTCCGGATGAGGATGGTGGCTTTAGTTGGGAGAAAACGGATTTGGTTGACGCACTGACATCTGCAATCTAGTTAGGCCAGATTTTGCTATCCTGAGTTTTAACGAGCTGGGCTTTATTGAAAGCAACAGCCCTTTTTAAAACCCCATCTGGCGCGATGCCAAGTCTTTCATAATTTCTTCAGATCCTCCACCTATCGACATAACTTTTACCTCGCTATACACGCGTTCAACCAAATTCCCCCTAAGGTATCCGGCACCACCAAAAATCTGCATCGCCTCTGACGCACAAAACTCCAAAGCTTTACTTGTAAAAACCTTAGCTTTCGAAATTTTGTCAACGGGCATTTGGCCATTGTTAACTAACCAACAAATCGTATTAAGATAGGCCTCGGCCGCATCAATTTTAGTGGACATATCGACAAGTTTGTGTCGGATAACTTGATGTTTGACGAGGGGTTTTCCAAAGGTTGCGCGTTCGCGTGCCCAGTCGAGGCTTTCTTCATAACAAACCTTCATCATCCCCAACATACCAGCAATCAGGGCCACACGCTCAAGATTAAAATTCTCCATAATTGCAAGGAAGCCACCGTTTTCTTCACCCATCATATTTTCAGCTGGCACTCTTACCTCATCTAGATAAAGTGTCGCTTGATCCGAGCACCACCATCCCATTTTGCGGGGCAGGGCGCTACGTGAAAACCCCAAAGTATCTGCCTCAACAAAAAATAAAGAAAGCCCTTCAAGGCCGGGTCTACCGGTCCGCGCGGGAATAACGAAATAATCAGACGTCATCCCGCCAGTAATAAAGGTTTTCTGTCCGTTCAAAACAAAATGATTGCCGTCACGCTGCGCTGTGGTGCGCGTGTTAGCAACATCTGATCCGCCACCTGGCTCGGTAACACCAAGGCTTGATCCTTTGCGACCCATCACGATGTCTTCTAAAATGCGATCTTTGATCTCTTGGCTCGCAAGGCGCTGGATCGGTTCGATTGAGATCATTCTGCCATTCATAGCTGCGGGAATGCCATTGGCTCCGCATTTTGCGAATTCTTCGTTGTAGGCGGCCCGCATAAAACAGTCGTCAAAACCAAGACCACCATATCGTTCTTCAATACCAAAGCCCCAAACGCCCAAAGCACCTACTTTTTGGTGTAACTCCCACGGTATTTCCCCAGCTTCGTCCCAATCGTCTGCGTAGGGTTTAATTTCAGTTGTAACAAAATCCTGAAGGGTCCTTCTAAAAGCGGCAAGCTCTTGAGTTTCAAATGGGTTTTGCATTTAACATTCTCTCACAGATGATTTTCTCTTGCAGGTTTATCCAACAATATAGGGTTCATTTAAATTTGCCCATAACCACGTTTGGGTCTGCAGGCTTTTCAAACCCGTGGGTTTACAACGAAAAGGTATCCGATTTGTTCGAAATATCGCTGTAACAATCATTTAACCAATTAGCAGACCTGCTTATATTTCAGATAACATTCTGTATTATTGATTGCATTACGGCCTTTATCTTTGCAACAGTATTTAGGACAAACTGTTTTTAACATAGTAGCAAACTGC
>JAQWKM010000009.1 GCA_029247845.1 Paracoccaceae bacterium
TCTAAGCTGTGATAGCGAGCTTTTAGGGGGAGTCGGACAGGTTGTCAACAGAAGGATTAACCGATCCAATCAGCAGTTATCACGAATGTTAAGTTTACGCCATCTTGTGCTTTAAATTGCCAGATTTCCAATAGAACGACCGTGTTATAATAACGCAAAAGTTAACATGAAAGTTTTTAGGTGTGTTTAGACTTTCTTATTCAACTGAAGCTAGATTTCCGCGTCTGCATAAGACAGTGCAAAAGCAATGCGATTGTCTTTAAAATGCCAAAAGGTTAAGCATTCAGTTCAATAGTTTTGAAAATTTTAAACTAACGTTTATTTTCAGGCAGACGGATAAGGATTTTCCCATTATCGTCCTATTAGGCGATAGTTTACCAGCTTGAGCATGAGAACGACCTTTACAAGTAACTACCGATGTTGTCCAGGTCGAGATTGTCAAAAAACCAAGTGGACAGCATCAAAAAAAAAGTCACACAAGATTTATTTGATACCCTTCGCACCCAGCGGCAGCGCTATGTGCAAAGTTTCTTCTTGATGATGATGTTTTCAGGTTTGGTTTTGTGTAAAATCTTAGAACTGCCACTGAAAGAATACGTAAAACACAAGACCACAAATCGCGATTTTTCAGTTGATTTCAATAGCAGCTTTGCAGCAGTAGCAACTTAAGATGCCTTAAGTACCGCGCTCTTGCAAAAACGGCTTTGATTAAAGAATCTGGCAATCATTTTACCACCGACCTCTTGAAGCAAAATTTTGAATTATGGGTACCATCGTCTTCAGGGCGAAATCTCCCGTGTTACTATGAGCCACTCAATGATTTTAGTATTCGGTATTTAAATAAGACATTCAATTTAGACACTCACGGGATTAAGCAAGATTGGTGTTCTTCCTGAAATAATTCTCGCGCCACATGGTATAAAGGCCTGATCCAATGATAATTACGGCTCCAAAAAGTGTCGCTGTATCTGGCCAGTGGCCGAAGAATATAAGACCGGTAAAAAGGGCCCAGATAAGACCGGTATAACGAAACGGAGCAATAAAGGAGACATCTCCTTTACGCATGACCAGAACGCTGAGCAAATAAGCCCAACTGATAAAAAACGACGCCACGGCAAGATGCAGAATATTCTGACCACTCAGTGGGACCCAATGCACCCAAAACATCGCAAGGACAGAATAAAGCAGGATTGAAAATGCGTTAGCAAAAGTAACCATTAATGAGGGAACGCCCGGGCTTATTCGGCGCGTAACCAAATCCCTCAGGGTCACGCAAATGACAGCAATCAACGCATAATAAGTATGAACGCCAAATCCCTCTGTCCCCGGACGAACGATCAGAAAGATACCACTAAAGCCAAACGAAATAGCCAACACCCGCCGCCACCCCATTCGCTCGCTAAAAAATAAAGCACCACCCAATGCCACCGTCAGGGGTAACAGCTGAAAAATCGCCGTCACATTAGCCAAGGGCATATGAAAAAGCGCGCTGAGGAAAAAGTACGATGCCCCGATATCCCCTAACGAACGAATACCGATCAAGGCCCAATCTTTTCCAACTAAGTGAAAACGCCAAGCTTTGAAATACTGACACAGACCAGCGATAAAAATAAGCGATACAGCGCCGCGCAAAAGTAAAATTTGAAATAGAGGCAGAGTTGCGCCCAAAAGCTTGACAAATGTATCGTTAAACACAAAGGCCGCCATACTGGCAACCATCAGAAATGCACCGCGCAAATTGTCCGACATAGTCCCTCAAAATTTACGAGCGATGCGCCCCATCACTGACCTCTTATCCGACCACTGAGCCAGTGCCTATAGCAATTTTTCAAATTTGAGGGACTCCAAAAAAAGAATCAATTTTTTGATAAATTTTATGTAATAAAAGAAAAAGCTTTACAAATCTCTAAGCATAAAAAATGCACAGGCATAGAAAACCCCACGACTAAAACTTTCAAAATGATCGATAGCGACACCTAGAGGGTCTTTAAGATTGGAGCAACGAGCAAAGAACCTTTGAACTCCGGCCCATCTGAAAGTGATAAAATCAATAACTTCACATTAGTCTATTTTCCAACCAACAATACCTATGACTAAGTAAATAGCTTCGTGCTTTATTCATTTTTCTGACACCATAGCAGCCAGTCCATTATTTATGGCGTCGATCCAGTAGTTTCCAATCGGCCGACCAAAGGGGTCACAACGTATAATAGGTGAGCCAATAATTTTGTCGGATTGTCAGATCAAAATAATCGGGGCGCTTATCCTAGCTAGCTACAAAACGGCATCAGCGAAGTTAACCTTGATGTTGGCACGGGTCATATTTGCATCTCTTTGATTGACCTCACTGTCTTGAATATTGGCACGACACAAAACCTCACAGACTTGAATTGCGAAATTCGAATGACAAATATGACTTGACAAAAACAGTTTTGTCGATGCCATGATGATGTCACGTTAAACGGAAATGCTAAGCCGCTTGAAACCAGTCAAGAAGTATCAACAATCCCACCGCTTTTCGGTTATTACGCAAAAGATATCGTTACATAAGAAGCTGTAGTCGCGTTGGGCGCTATTGTAAAATGATGGAAGTTCGATCAAATTCGTTTTATAGCCGGCTGATCACTTTAGAAAATTATATCATTTATTAACAAGCCCAGACTTACGGACGAGCTTGTTAAATTTTATCTGTTTTCGGACAAGTTGATCGCACTTTAGTCCATCGTCTCCGGCTTTGAAAAAACATCTGGGTCTGGGGCCGCCAAGGCTGCGGCAGCCTGTGCCTCATCACGGCGGGCTTCGATGACAACATTATCGCGCTCAGTAGCAATGCGCGTAACGCGCTGTGCCGCACCACCAGTCCCCGCAGGAATCAAACGACCAACAATAACATTTTCCTTCAGTCCAACAAGCTTATCTCTTTTGCCCTGCACCGAAGCTTCGGTAAGAACACGAGTTGTTTCCTGAAAAGACGCGGCTGAAATAAACGAACGGGTCTGCAGTGACGCTTTGGTGATGCCGAGCAAAATGGGCTCCCCCTGAGCGGGACGGCCCGACTTGGAGACTGCTTTTTCATTTGCAGCATCAAATTCTGCTTTTTCAACATGTTCGCCTTTTAGAAGCGTAGTGTCTCCACTATCAGAAATTTCCCACTTCTGAAGCATCTGACGCACAATCACTTCGATGTGTTTGTCGTTGATTTTAACACCTTGCAAACGATAAACATCCTGAACTTCATCGATCATATAATTGGCAAGCGCTTCAATACCCATAATCGCAAGAATATCATGCGGCGCAGGATTTCCGTCCATGATAAAGTCCCCCTTCTGGACAAAATCACCTTCTACAACTGGGATATGCTTACCCTTAGGCACCATGTATTCAGCCGGTTCACGACTATCGTCAATTGGCTCAATACTGATACGACGCTTATTTTTGTAATCGCGCCCAAAACGTACGTGTCCATCAACTTCTGCAATAATCGCATGATCTTTGGGACGACGCGCTTCGAAGAGTTCGGCCACACGCGGCAGACCGCCGGTAATGTCCTTGGTCTTGGCACCTTCGCGCGGAATACGAGCAACCACATCCCCGGCATCAATTTTTTGACCGTCCTCCACCGATAGAATTGCGTCGACTGACATAGGATAAGTAACTGGATTGCCATTTGCACCACGAACGGGCTCACCACCATCATCGATCAGAATAATCTCAGGCTTGAGCTCATTACCCTTGGGGGCAGCGCGCCAATCCGTAACAATTTTCTGTGTCATTCCAGTTGCATCATCGGTTTCCTCACGCAAGGCAACCCCATTTATCAAGTCAACATATCTGATCGTACTCGCCTGTTCGGCAATAATTGGCAATGTATATGGATCCCATTCAAAAAGCTTGTCGCCGCGCGAAACTTTTGCCTTCTCTTTGACAAAAAGTTTGGTACCGTAGCCAAGTTTGTGACTTGCCCGCTCTTCCCCTTGTTCATCCAAAATACGCAACTTCATGTTGCGCCCCATGACCAATATTTCACCAATGGAGTTTTTCAGTGTCTGCTTGTTTTCGAACTGGATAGTGCCTTCTTGACTTGCTTCGAGGAAGGACTGCTGTCCACCCTGCGCAACACCGCCAATGTGGAAGGTCCGCATCGTCAACTGGGTCCCAGGCTCACCAATGGACTGAGCCGCAATGATACCCACAGCTTCACCAATGTTTACGACCGTACCCCGAGCAAGATCGCGTCCGTAGCACTTACAGCAAACACCCTCTTCCGCTTCACATGTAAGTGGGCTTCGAATACGAGCCGTTTGAAGACCTGCCACATCAATAGCGTCCGCCATCAATTCGTCAATAAGATCACCCTCTGCAACGATAATTTCTTCCGTACCCGGACGCATGATATTTTCAGCCGCAACTCTACCTAGAACCCTCTCTGCCAGAGAAGAAACAACTTCTCCATCATTCACAGCAGTTTCGGCCAAAATCGCATTTTCTGTTCCGCAATCGCGGACACGAACTATGCAATCCTGAGCAACGTCCACAAGTCGACGCGTAAGGTACCCTGAGTTAGCTGTTTTAAGTGCTGTGTCTGACAGACCCTTTCTAGCGCCGTGGGTTGAGTTAAAGTACTCAAGAACAGTCAAGCCTTCTTTAAAATTCGAGATGATTGGTGTTTCGATGATGTCCCCGTTTGGTTTGGCCATCAATCCGCGCATACCACCCAGCTGCTTCATCTGTGTGACCGAACCACGTGCACCAGAATGTGCCATCATGTAAACACTATTTGGTTCAGCCTCTGAACCGTCTTCATCCGTCCTTGACGAGGAAATTGTGTTCATCATGGCGTCGGTGACTTTATCGTTACACTTAGACCAGGCATCCACCACTTTGTTATATTTCTCACCCTGAGTAATTAGACCGTCCATATATTGTTGTTCAAAATCTTTTACCTGCCCACGCGTTCCATCCACAATACCCCATTTATCATCAGGAATAACCATATCGTCCTTGCCGAAAGAAATTCCGGCTTTGAACGCTTCGCGGAAGCCCATGGTCATGATCTGGTCGCAAAAAATGACAGATTCTTTCTGACCGCAATATCGATAAACTGTATCGATTACGCGCTGCACATCTTTTTTGCGCAACAATTCGTTCACTAACTCAAAAGGCGCCTTTGCATTATGAGGCAACAAAGCACCCAGAAGGACCCTACCAGGTGTCGTTTCAAAACGTTTGGGATATTCGGCACCATGCTCATCAATTTGAGGAAGCCGGGCGGTCACTTTCGCATGGAGATGCACTGCCTCTGTATCGACAGCATATTGAACTTCGTCGATCGAACCGAAAACCATACCTTCACCCTTCATGCCTCCGCGCATTATGGTGGTATAATAGATACCTAAAATCATATCCTGTGATGGAACGATAATCGGTGCACCGTTCGCAGGCGATAGAACGTTGTTGGTCGACATCATCAGCACCCGCGCTTATAGCTGCGCTTCGAGACTGAGTGGAACATGTACCGCCATCTGATCACCGTCAAAGTCGGCGTTAAATGCAGAACAAACCAACGGGTGAAGTTGGATTGCTTTACCTTCGATCAAAACCGGTTCAAAGGCCTGAATGCCAAGACGGTGAAGTGTCGGTGCCCGGTTGAGCATGACCGGATGTTCACGTATCACTTCATCCAGAATATCCCATACCTCGGGGCGCTCTTTCTCGACCAATTTCTTCGCTTGCTTTACAGTGCTGGAGAGCCCCTTAGCCTCCAGGCGGCTATATATAAAGGGCTTAAATAATTCTAGAGCCATTTTTTTTGGCAACCCGCATTGATGCAACTTAAGCTCTGGTCCAGTCACGATCACTGAACGGCCAGAAAAGTCTACACGTTTTCCCAAAAGGTTCTGACGGAAACGACCCTGCTTACCTTTGAGCATATCTGAAAGCGATTTCAGTGGGCGCTTATTTGCCCCTGTTATAACCCGACCACGGCGACCATTGTCAAATAATGCATCAACAGATTCCTGCAACATCCGCTTTTCATTTCGCACGATGATATCCGGTGCGCGCAATTCAATAAGCCTTTTTAGACGGTTATTACGGTTAATCACACGACGGTAGAGGTCGTTCAGGTCAGACGTCGCAAAACGACCGCCATCCAAAGGAACCAAAGGCCGCAATTCTGGCGGAATAACCGGCACAACAGTCAAAATCATCCACTCTGGACGGTTACCCGATTCAAGGAAACTCTCAACGACTTTGAGGCGTTTGATGATTTTCTTAGGTTTCAATTCGCCTGTAGCCTCTTTGAGATCTGCACGCAACTGCTCTGCCTCAGCATCTAGGTCAATCGCTGCAAGCATTTCGCGGATAGCCTCCGCACCAATATTTGCAGTGAACGCATCCATACCATAAGTATCTTGTGCATCCATATATTCTTCTTCTGTCATCATCTGACCGTAGGCCAAATCTGTCAGACCAGGCTCAATCACAACATAATTTTCGAAATACAAAACACGCTCGAGGTCGCGCAATGTCATATCAAGCATGAGACCAATCCGCGAGGGAAGAGATTTCAAAAACCAGATATGTGCCACAGGCGACGCCAACTCAATGTGGCCCATTCGCTCGCGGCGGACTTTTTGCAAAGTGACTTCAACACCACATTTTTCGCAGACAACTCCGCGATACTTCATCCGCTTATATTTTCCACAAAGACATTCATAATCTTTTGTTGGGCCAAAGATCCGGGCGCAAAAGAGGCCATCGCGTTCCGGTTTGAAGGTCCGGTAGTTAATGGTTTCGGGCTTTTTTATTTCCCCAAATGACCATGAAAGAATCCGCTCCGGGCTGGCAAGTGAGACTTTAATCTCATCAAAAACCTTAGGCGACGTCAGCGGGTTAAATGGATTATTTGTAAGTTCCTGATTCATTTTGAATTCCTCAAATTGGGGATAAAGGGGTGAGAATTAAGCACCGATACCTAATTCTCCTCCTCCGCGTCCAGGAGTTCCATATTCAGGCCAAGGCCACGAACTTCTTTGACTAAAACATTGAAGCTCTCTGGCACACCAGCCTCAAAGTTATCTTCACCTTTGACTATCGATTCATAAACTTTAGTCCGACCGGCAACATCATCTGATTTCACTGTCAGCATCTCTTGCAGCGTATACGCCGCTCCGTAAGCTTCAAGCGCCCAGACTTCCATCTCACCAAACCTCTGCCCACCAAATTGAGCTTTACCACCCAGAGGCTGCTGCGTCACAAGGCTGTATGGCCCGGTAGATCGCGCGTGAATTTTATCGTCCACAAGGTGGTGCAGTTTAAGTAGATACTTGACACCAACCGTTACCGGTCGACTGAATTGTTCACCGGTCCGGCCATCAAACAGAATTGATTGTCCAGATGTATCGAACCCTGCGCGAACAAGAGAGTCATTCACATCGGCTTCTTTTGCGCCATCAAAGACAGGTGTTGCGATTGGAACACCGCTGGTCAAGTTATGAGCTGCTTCGACAAGATCTTCTTCAGCCATATCGCCAATACCATCATCATAGGCCACATCTCCATATGCAATACGCATCGCCTGTCGCACCGGTGTCAGATCGCCAGAACGACGGTAATCCTGCAGCGCGTCATCAATTTTGATACCAAGACCACGCGCGGCCCAACCCATATGGGTTTCCAAAATCTGTCCGACGTTCATTCGTGATGGAACACCGAGAGGGTTGAGACAGAAATCGACTGGAGTCCCATCACTGAGAAATGGCATATCTTCCATTGGAACAACTTTGGATATCACGCCTTTGTTCCCGTGACGGCCAGCCATTTTATCACCCGGCTGTAGCTTACGCTTCACAGCGATAAATACTTTTACC
This sequence comes from Paracoccaceae bacterium, assembly GCA_029247845.1. Taxonomy (GTDB): domain Bacteria; phylum Pseudomonadota; class Alphaproteobacteria; order Rhodobacterales; family Rhodobacteraceae; genus LFER01. Next base: position 7,872 of record JAQWKM010000009.1, read on the forward strand.
ATTTTCATCACACCTGGTGGCAAATCATCACCCCGACGGACTTTTTCAACTTTATCCTCAAAGCGCGCATCTAATGTTCGCTTTTGGGCTTCATATTGTTCATGCAGCGCCTCAACAATCTGTGCATCGCCTTCTTCGGAAAGTGCCAATTGCCACCACTGACCTTTGGACAGCATCTCAAACAACTCATCGTCGATAATTGCGTTGGGCCGTACTCCTTTTGGGCCTTTTACAGCCGTTTTACCGGTAATCAACGTTTTGAGACGAGAGTAGATGTTACGATCCAGGATCGCGAGCTCATCGTCTCTGTCGCGGGCAAGACGCTCAACTTCTTCGCGCTCAATTTGCAGGGCACGCTCGTCTTTTTCAACACCATGACGGTTGAAAACGCGCACTTCCACAACTGTTCCAAAATCACCCGGTTTCACTCTTAAAGATGTATCGCGCACATCGGAAGCTTTTTCCCCAAAAATGGCTCGAAGCAATTTTTCTTCCGGCGTCATTGGGCTTTCACCCTTAGGCGTGATTTTTCCAACCAGAATGTCACCTGGTTCCACATCTGCACCGATATAAACTATACCGGCTTCGTCAAGATTGCGCAGAGCTTCTTCGCCTACGTTAGGAATATCACGAGTGATTTCCTCTGGACCAAGCTTAGTATCACGCGCAGCAACTTCAAACTCTTCAATATGCACAGAAGTAAAGACATCATCGCGTGCAACGCGTTCTGAGATCAAGATCGAATCTTCATAATTATATCCATTCCAAGGCATAAACGCGACCACGACATTTTTACCTAGGGCCAATTCACCTAAATCAGTAGAAGGGCCGTCAGCAACTACTTCACCTTGGTTCACATGTTGCCCAACTTTGACCAATGGACGTTGGTTGATACATGTATTTTGGTTGCTACGCTGGAATTTGCGCATGCGGTAAATATCAACACCGGCATCGCCAATTTCGAGGTCTTCTGTAACCCTAATAACGATACGCTGCGCATCGACTTGATCAATAACACCCGCTCGTTTTGCCATTATAGCAGACCCGGAATCTCGCGCTACAACACCTTCAATACCCGTACCAACCAACGGCGCTTCAGCTCTAAGCAGTGGAACAGCTTGGCGTTGCATGTTAGAGCCCATCAGAGCTCTATTCGCATCATCATTTTCCAAGAATGGAATGAGCGATGCTGCAACTGAAACCAACTGTTTTGGGCTGACATCAATGAGATCGACGTTTTCACGCGGTGCCAGTGTGTAGTCGCCAGCCTGACGTGTACTGACTAAGTCGTTTTCAAATCGACCATCTGCATCAAGCTTTGCATTCGCCTGAGCCACTGTGTGACGCATCTCTTCAGTCGCTGACATATAGTGGACTTCGTCAGTCACTTGGGCGTCTTTCACGATGCGGTAAGGAGTTTCAATAAATCCATATTTGTTCACTCGCGCGAATGTTGCCAATGAGTTTATCAGACCAATGTTCGGCCCTTCGGGCGTTTCAATCGGACACATTCGGCCATAATGCGTTGCGTGAACATCGCGCACCTCAAAACCGGCCCGCTCCCGTGTAAGACCACCTGGCCCAAGCGCCGAAAGACGCCGTTTGTGCGTCACTTCCGAGAGTGGATTAGTTTGGTCCATAAACTGTGACAATTGGCTCGACCCAAAAAATTCGCGTACCGCAGCCGCAGCCGGCTTTGCATTGATTAAATCTTGAGGCATAACCGTATCAATTTCAACCGATGACATCCGCTCTTTAATAGCGCGTTCCATCCTCAATAAACCGACGCGGTATTGGTTTTCCATCAGTTCACCAACCGAACGAACACGGCGGTTGCCAAGGTGGTCGATATCGTCGACCTCACCCTTGCCATCGCGCAATTCAACAAGAGCTTTGATGCAAGCGATGATATCTTCTTTGCGAAGAGTGCGCTGTGTGTCTTCTGCATCTAGGGCAAGGCGCATATTCATTTTAACGCGGCCAACAGCCGAAAGATCATAACGTTCGCTGTCAAAGAAAAGTGTGTTGAATAGGCCAGACGCTGCCTCAACGGTCGGAGGCTCACCCGGACGCATGACGCGATAAATATCCATTAGCGCAGTGTCACGGCTCATATTTTTGTCTTGTGCCATAGTGCTGCGCAAATACGGCCCGATATTGATGTTATCAATGTCCAGAACTGGGATATTGGTAAACCCAGCATCAATCAGTTCCTTGACTGTTCCACCGACCATCTCACCTTCTTTATCATATTCAATCGTTAGCTCATCACCAGCTTCAACGTAAATTGCACCGGTTTCTTCATTGATCAAATCCTTTGATACAAATCGACCGATGATTTGATCAAAAGGAACTAAAAGGTTGGTAACTTTACCCTCGTCGATCAGCTTCTTGACTGCGCGTGGAGTAACCTTTTTCCCGGCTTCAGCGATGACTTCTCCGCTATCAGCATCAACAAGATCATAAAGTGGGCGCGTCCCACGAGCACGCTGTGCAAAAAACTTGGTAACCCAACCTTCACGTTTCCGCAAACTGAAGTCCACAGTGTCGTAATAGACATCCATGATGCCTTCTTGATCAAGACCAAGTGCATACAAAAGCGTAGTAACTGGAAGCTTACGACGGCGGTCAATACGAGCAAATACGATATCTTTTGCATCGAATTCAAAATCCAACCAAGACCCACGATACGGGATGATACGGCACGCAAAGAGAAGCTTACCCGAGCTATGCGTCTTGCCTTTGTCGTGGTCAAAAAATACCCCAGGTGACCGGTGCATCTGTGACACAATCACACGCTCTGTACCATTTACCACGAAGGTTCCGTTTGGTGTCATAAGAGGCATATCGCCCATAAAGACATCTTGCTCTTTGATGTCCTTTACCGATTTCGCACCCGTATCTTCGTCGATATCAAATACGATGAGTCGCAGCGTCACTTTCAGTGGAGCTGCATAGGTCATGTCACGTTGCTGACATTCCTCTACATCATATTTCGGCCTTTCCAGCTCATAACTTACAAATTCCAATACAGATGTTTCGTTGAAATCCTTGATCGGGAACACCGACTGAAATACACCTTTAATACCCTCACCATCAAGTGGGGTCATCGAGTCCCCAGATTTCAAAAACAAATCATATGACGACTTTTGAACCTCAATTAGGTTCGGCATATCCAACACTTCGCGTATTTTACCGTAATATTTGCGTGGACGTTTTTGGCCAATGTAGCTCTGAGCCATGGTCAATATCACCTTTCAGTTTCTCACCGGTTGCACGCGCTGTCGGGTACCAGCCGCGCCCCCTTAAGAGACAGCAAGAATCGATCAATTCTTGGCTTTCTTCCCAACGAAAGCCTCCCGATCTTTGAACCTCGCCTGAAAAAAACTCCGATTATCAGAGTCTTTTTAAGACAGGTTTGGCTAAGAGCGAATCTACGCCCTTAGCCAAATTAACTTTCAATAACAGACTAGCGACAATTACTTCAGCTCGACTTCTGCGCCAGCTGCTTCGAGCTTGCCTTTGATGTCGTCTGCTTCCGCTTTATCAATGCCTTCTTTGACAGCCTTATCGCCGGCTTCGACCAAATCTTTAGCTTCTTTCAAGCCCAAGCCAGTGATGGCCCGAACCTCTTTAATCACATTGATTTTTGAAGCACCCGGTGATTTCAGGATTACGTCAAATTCAGTCTGCTCTTCAGCAGATGCGCCACCAGCGTCTCCACCTGCAGCAGCCATCATTACAGCGCCACCGGCAGCTGGCTCGATGCCATACTCGTCTTTAAGGATAGTTTTCAGTTCTTGTGCTTCCAGCAGAGTAAGACCAACGATCTCTTCCGCCATTTTTTTCAGATCAGCCATTTTAGACTCTTTCCGTTTATAGTTTGTGTTCCAACGAAGGGCTTAGAACCCCACACAGATCTTTATTTGCTTAGGCAGCAGCCTTGTCCTCGATAGTGGACAAGACACTTGCGATGTTCGAAGCAGGTGCGCCAATCGCACCAGCAATGTTCGATGCGGGTGCGGCAAGGCTTCCAGCGATAGAAGCAATAAGCTCATCGCGAGACAGCATTTTCGACACAGCATCAACACCGGCACGATCAAGAATATTCTCACCCATTGCACCGCCAAGAATTTGAAACTTCTTATTCTCTTTAGCGAAACCTTCAGACACTTTGGCAGCAGCCACTGGGTCTTCAGAATAGGTTAGAATAGTCATTCCCTCTAAAAGTTCAGCCATGCCCGAGCATGCTTTGCCTTCAAGAGCGATTTTGGCTAGCCTGTTTTTGGCAACGCGAACCGAACACTCTGCCTCATGGGCACGAGCGCGCAGATCCTGCATTTCAGCAACTGTAAGGCCCGCATAGTGTGCTACGACCACTACGCCAGAGCTTTCAAAGATCTGACCGAGTTCCTCGACCACTTTCTCTTTTTGTGCTCTATCCACAGTTTCACTCCAAATTTGGGAATTTCTCCCCGGCTCAGTTTTGCTGCTCTTGCGAGCAACGTTCGGGTCCAATTTCAGGGTCCCGAGGCCAAAATCACCCACAGGCCATAGCCTCAGGTATAAATCTTTTTCTCGTTTCCCATCTCAGGAAGGAATTATAAGGCCTTCACCTCACCCTCCGTCTCGGACAGTACAAAGCCCGAAAGCTTTGCTATATACGCCCCAACAGGTTGCTCTGTCGGAACGCAATCTCTTACTGCTCCGTCGCGTTACCAATATCGATTGTAACGCCAGAGCCCATCGTAGAGCTCAGAGCAATCTTTTTCATGTAAGAACCTTTGGCACCATCAGGCTTTGCTTTTGCGACTGCATTGATGAAAGCACGCGCATTCTCAACCAGCTTAGCTTCGTCAAAGGAAGCTTTGCCGATACCTGCGTGCACTACTCCGCCTTTTTCAGCCTTGAACTGCACCTCACCACCCTTTGCGGCCCTCACAGCATCAGCGACTTCCATGGTCACAGTTCCCACTTTAGGATTTGGCATTAAGTTGCGCGGACCGAGGACTTTGCCAAGCCGTCCAACAACTGGCATCATGTCAGGCGTTGCAATACAGCGGTCAAAATCGATTGTTCCCGACTGAACAGTCTGCATCAAATCTTCTGCGCCCACGATATCCGCCCCAGCCGCTCTGGCCTCATCTGCTTTGGCGTCTCTTGCAAAGACCGCCAC
>JAQWKM010000056.1 GCA_029247845.1 Paracoccaceae bacterium
TAGTCATTCGGGTCAAAGCTATTTTCTTGAACCAGAATAGTCTTTTGGTTGAACGGCGTCTTAAACTGCGAGGTTCAGATAACTTCTGCAAGTTTGTATCCGATTTGACCATCAGATGTATCCTGCCAGGACTGAGTGGAATCATAGAATATATGGATTAAATTCCAGTTTAATACCCTGAAATTTCAATTATATGTGGCTGTATCAAAATCATGGTGTGACAGCAAAAGCTTTCCCCCTGGTTTGAGGATGCGATAACATTCGTCTAACAAAGCTGGTTTATCAATGATGGACCCGATCACATTATGACACAAAATACTATCGAAGTAATCAGTTGAATAAGGCAAAGGCAGACAGCGAAAATCAACTTGTGCAGTTTGCAGGGTTTTAGTTTCTAGACGGTTGCTAAAATGCGTCTGCATAAAGTCTAGACTGTCTTGATCCCGATCTATGGCAGTGATGGAACCTGTATCTGTGACCGCTTCAATAAGCTGGGACAGAGCTGCGCCGCGACCACAGCCCAAATCTAAAACACGCATATTTGGCTTTAAGCTAAGTCGCTTTACAAGCTGAGCCTTTAGCCGTCGATCGTGTTCGGGAAATATGCCCAAGGTGTTTGCCTCTTTATCTCTTTTGTCACACGCGATTACTAGTTGCACATATAGGACGCATAAGAACAGCTATAGCACCCTGTTCGCATACGCTCCAGAAATTTGCATCGACATGGGCCACTTCAAGAGTACTTTGGTCGAGCGAGGAGGGGGGGCTCGATTATTCAAACATGAACCAGCAAATGCATTCTTGCGAGAAACGAAAGACACGGTTCGTATCACTAAGGCTTGCCATCAATAGCCTTCAAAGCTGTATCAAAATTCGTGATTTTTGTTAGATTTAGATCGAAATATTTAGACTTGGTGCTACAGATGTCAATTTTTGAAACATTCGAAATAGCGTTTGCTGACCGGGATATTGATGCCCTTGGGGCGCTGTTTCACAGTGATTATGAGATGACAATGCCTTCTAGTGGAAAAACCCTTACCAAAAAGGACTGGATCACTGGGTTTGGCAAAATTCTGGCTAATGGGACCGTGGCGCACGAAAAAGTCTGCTGTCTTTATGAAAACGATCATGTGCTGGTAACACATTCTTTTAGCATCTTCCCAAATGGCACGGTTGATGCTGTTATGTGGGTGGGTACTAAAAAAGACGTTTTGATCCAACGAGTTGAGACAGGATCGACTCCCTATTGCGCAGGGCTGACTAAACTCCCAGACAGTGACGCATAATAGCCTTTTGAACATGCAATCGGTTTTCAGCTTCGTCAAATATGACAGATTGTGGCCCGTCCATTACTTGTGATGTGGCTTCATCATCACGATGCGCGGGTAGGCAATGCATGAATAAAGCCTCTGGTTTTGCGCGATACATTAAATCTGCGTTGACCTGATAACCGCGCAATTGATTGTGCCGTCTCTCACGTGCTGACTGGGGATCATGCATGCTGATCCAAGTGTCGGTGACAACTAGGTCAGCATCCTTTACCGCCGTGTGTGGATCTCGGTCAATTGCTACATTTACGCCTTTTGACCTTGCTTCATCAAGCAAGCTTTGGGTAGGCTCAAGTATTTCTGGTCCAGTAAACGTCAGATCAAAACCGAATTGTCCCGCTGCATGCGCAAAGCTGGAAAATGTATTATTTCCATCTCCTGACCATACAACTTTTCTACCTTTGATCGGGCCACGGTGCTCTTCAAACGTCATGATATCAGCCATGATCTGGCAGGGATGCGTCCGGTTGGTCAAGCCATTTATAACAGGCACGGTAGCGTGTTCCGCCATCTCCAAAAGTGTGGCCTCCTCGAAGGTGCGGATCATGATTAGATCGACATACCTGCTCATGACGCGGGCTGTATCTGCAATTGTTTCCCCATGCCCAAGCTGCATGTCAGCACCCGAAAGAATCATGGTTTGGCCGCCCATCTGGCGGGTGCCAACATCAAAACTGATGCGTGTTCTGGTCGAGGGTTTTTCAAAAATAAGAGCGACCATATGGCCAGTCAAAGGCTGTTCGCTATCCAATGCGCCTTTGGCGCAACCTGAGCGCGCATCTTTCATACGGCGCGCCGTATCAATGATGGTTCTCAATTGAGTGGGGTCTGTTTTATTTATATCTAGGAAATCGGTCATTTAGGTAGTCTCTTTCAGCGTTTCTTTACACGCACTAGCGGCATTATCCAAACGCAAGATGGCTTCGCCAATCTCTTCATCACTTAGGTTCAACGGCGGCAATAGTCTTATCACATTGTCAGCTGCCGGTACTGTAATAAGCTCTTGGCCATAGCAAGCGGCAAGCACCTCCGTATTTTGCAGTTTGCATTTCAGTCCCAGCATCAATCCATATCCGCGCACGTCTTCAAAAATTTCAGGATGCGAGGAAACAAGACTTTGCAAACTCTGTATCAGCAGGGCAGATTTGCGTCGCACATCTTCAAGAAAACTAGGATCAGAGATGTGTTCAACAACGCTGCAACCGACAGCACAGGCGAGAGGGTTTCCGCCATATGTCGAGCCATGTGTACCTGCTGTCATCCCAAACGCCGCATTTTCTGTTGCTAGAACTGCTCCAAGTGGGAAGCCGCCTCCAATACCTTTAGCAACCATCATGATATCGGGGGTTATACCGGACCATTCATGCGCAAAGAATTTCCCAGTCCGTCCTACACCACATTGTACTTCGTCCAATATCAGCAATACCCCGTGTTCATCACAGAGCTTGCGTAACTTGCGTAGGCAATGATCTGGCAAGGGCCGTATCCCACCTTCGCCTTGTAATGGCTCTATAATGATGGCGGCAGTTTTATGTGTGATTGATGATGTTATCGCTTCATGGTCGGCCCAGTCGACCTGCACAAAGCCTGGGATGAGCGGTCCAAAGCCCTTCGTAAGCTTCTCTGCCCCCGCAGCGGCAATACCTGCCGAGGAACGGCCATGGAAAGATCCTTCAAAGGCGATGATATCAACTTTTTCTGGTTGACCATGATCATACCAGTATTTTCGCGCCATTTTGACGGCCAGTTCGCAGCTCTCGGTGCCTGAATTTGTGAAAAAAACAGTATCGGCAAACGTCAGATCGACAAGTTTGTCAGCCAGATCTTGCTGTTGTGAAATATTGTAAAGGTTGGAAACGTGCCAAAGTGTCTCTGCCTGATGCTTTAGACGTGCCACAAGAGCTGGGTGGGCATGACCCAGAGCATTCACAGCAATGCCAGATCCAAAATCTAGAAAACGTCGCCCGTCAGCCTCGATCAACCAGCTTCCCTCGCCTCTGACAAAATTCAGAGGCGCACGGGAATATGTTGGCAGAACAGAGCTAATCATGGTGTGTCCTTTTTAAGGTTTCTTTTGGTGGGGTCTAGGCCAGTCCAAGTCAATATATTTGGAGTCAACTGTGAAAGTCGCGGATTTAAAGCCTAACTGGGGCTGATAAATTATCAGCGTCGAAGGGCTATATATGAGTGCAACATTTCCATAGCTAAGTCATTACACAGCTATGATCTGTTTGCAATGTCCGTTTGAAAGTTAGCGTAGAGCTCAATCATTGGGTCTGCGCAGTTCAAAAGGCGCTTGAACATTTGCATAATCATGGTATCCAAGCCGACCAACCGGCGTAAATTTGTTGACGTCAAAAATGCCATCAACAAGACAATCGTCGCTCATGTATACGCCGTTCACTTCGCCAAAAACGGCAATATTGGCCGCGCCATCTAGAGGAATGATCTTAGTTAACTTACACTCAAGAGCTGCTGGAGCGCCAGAAACGCGGGCGCAATCAATCGTTTCGCATTGGATTTTTTCTAGCCCAGCATGGGCAAATTCATCTATATCATGTGGAAGTGACGCTGAGCTGGCGTTCATGGCGTCCAACATGGCTTGTGCAACAATATTTACACAAAACACTCCAGTATCGCGAATATTGGCCACGCTGTCTTTGGTTCCATCCCTATCTGCTTTAGTTCCTGTAGAAGAGAACATGACCTGAGGCGGGACGTAAGCAACTGCATTGAAAAAAGAATAGGGGGCTAGGTTATTGCGGCCATCTTTGTCGCGGCTGGAAATCCAACCAATGGGTCTTGGGACGATAAGCGCATTAAAGGGGTTGTGTGGAAGGCCGTGTCCGTCTTTTGGCTGATAGAACATACTGAAACTCCTGTTTGAAAAGGATTTAGCCTCATGATAGGCACCTTTCCAGCCGAAAATGGAATTTGGACCCTGTGGTGGAACTGATCCGAGAAACAAAAGAAGACTGGTGGGAGGTCGAGAACCTTTTCGATCTGTGCTTTGCACCGGGCCGAGAGGCCTTGTCTTCGTATCGCTTACGGGACGATTTACCCCCGATTGGCAAGCTTTGCTTTCTTGTGCGCGATGATACTGGAGCCGTTGGCGGCGCAGTTCGGTTTTGGGAAGTTCAGATCGCCGGTAAAGCCGTGTTGTTACTTGGGCCAATTGCCGTCCATCCAACGCGCCAAGGCGAGGGCTTGGGCGGATACTTGATGCATGAAAGTCTGAGTATTGCGACTAAAGCTGGCTGGTCGCGTGTCATGCTGGTGGGGGATGCGTCCTATTACAGCCGTTTTGGCTTTGCCAAATTATCAAATGTAATCATGCCACCGCCAACAAATCCCGAGCGCGTTTTGGGCAAAGATCTAATTGATGGTGCATGGCATGCTGTAGCAGGTCACGTGACGCGCCTTTATAGCTAATCTTTTTGTCTAACGAATAGACCGCCGACAGCATTCTTTAAAACTACCCCTATAAAAGGCTGTTGTAGCGCAACGAATGGTAGGGGCCGGCAGACCTCTATTGCGGTGTGTCCGATCCGTGCTGTTAGGGCTGCCTTGTCCATGCCTTCGCCAAAATAGCGCTACAATTTTGAAAACAGGCCACCGCCAAGTAGTGAACTGAGCCAGTCATCTCCGATCCTAGTTGCACCTGTAGCAATCAGGTGGGCCGTTACTTTATGCAATAATCACCAACTCCCCAAAAGCTCGCCTCGTCCTCAATATACGTGAGCAATGCTGTGAAGTATTTTGACGTTGCGATATAAAACAGCTGTCACATCGGCTAAGGCCAGTTGCACCAAAGCTGTCCCGGTTGCAACCCGCCGGGTAGCTGCTTCAATCTCTCTGGTGGCTTGCCACTTTAATCCCTCAATTAGCGTTTTTTCGATGACAGCCAACTTTGCATATGCCTCCTGCTGGTCCTTTGAGAGCATTTTTAGGCGTTCAATGGACCAACTAAGTTCGGGACGTCCGTTATAAAGTTGGATGATGTGTTGGGAGACATACCGCGCTTATTCAATATTGTTTTGGGCAAGCGCCTGAGCCGCTGAAATACGCAAATAATTAATCTTTTGGAGTTCCAGTATTGCTCTGATCTCTCGCAGGGTCGCTAATATGACAGCTACTCCCAGTAAGCCCAAGAGTGCGCTGAAGCTCCACCCCAGAACAACGTGTCTGGAAAATAAACAGACTGTGAAATCCCAAATCAAGACTGATAGTAAAAAGCTCAGAACACATATCAATAGTCCAAAGAGCTAACGAGCAAGGCCTCTGGAGCGTTGTTGTGCTGATCCTGTGAAAGTACACTTGCAGTTGTCAGTGGCGTGCCTCTGACAATTAGAGCCTCTGCCGGATCGGGCATGCTCGGCTCATCTTCAAGCGTAATCAAAACGGGTTTTTGCGGTTTTTTCATATTACTCTTCTGTCCAATAAAATCGAATATCAGGCAGATTTTCGTCGTTCCCTGCTCCATCGGTGCGTTCAACTTCGTTAAATCCCGCGCTTTTGTAAAACTTTTGTGCATTCTCATTTGCCACAAATGTCCAGAGCGTAAGTTCATGAGATATTGTTTTTGCGTGGTTTAAGAGAGCTTTTCCAATCCCTTTTTGGCGGGCAGATGCGGTCACATAAAGCGAGTGTATCATACTTTGGTCACGTGCGACAAAGCCGCTAATCTCCGTATCTTCAAAAACATGGACCCAGTCCCAATCGATCATCATTCCGGCAAACGAGATGTCTTCAGCTCGGGAATGAATACGGGGCATCCAGTCGGTTATGTCAATAAACTCTGAGAGAATGGCACCCACACGACCTGTATCTAGAACACGAGCTTTGCGTATCATAACTTATCTCCAAACAGAAATGCCGCCTCAGTATCGAGGCGAATATGCGCTATGCCTTGGCCAAACGAAATGCGCGTTCCGACGTCGCAAAGATCATGGAAGAATAACCCTGCTCAAGCCATTTCTACGCGCCATTATGGGCTTTTGACTAAAGTTTAACCCCATCTTTGGGCAGTTTTCATACAAAAAATGCAACCTTTTTGCCGCTGTCTTGGAGTTTGCCACGCATAAAATCGATCTTTTAGCCTTCATGTGCCCGCGTCTCCTCTGTAGTGGATCGTAGGCTTGCCAAAGAAATCGCTAATGTCTGTGCACCACGAAATTAGGTGCGCCACCCCGTCTGTTAAGGTCTATATCAAGGTCGCCAGTTTTTCATGTTGGGCTTGATGTAGATGGTCAGCTTTGGTTGCTGCAGAAACGATTTGGTCAATCTTGGGTCTCCTGAACATGCAACTCAAAATGCTGTTTTGTTTGGACTGAGAGGCGCTCAGTATGTCACTCATTGTCTCGCGTAGAACTTCAATTGGTTTGGGACCTTTATGCAGGGTGCTCAAAAGATGGATCAATACAATTTGACAGTTGATATGGGAGAAATCGTTTTTGAAAAAAAGGGTGGACTACTTTGGCTTTATAGGCGTCATATAGTCGTTCCATTTCCCGCCACAGGCTTTTGCGGTTGCCAGTTTTAGGTTGACAGATGTGCGCAAACGTCAAAACGGGAGATCCTGTCAATTCTCCTGAAAGAAGAAAGTGGCCAGGTGTCAGGTCACTGATGCCTGCACTGTGCGCTGCTGTTAGGTAGTGATGGAATTTGTCAGCAGCTGTGCGGGCAATTGCTTCATCAAACGGCGCCGAACCGTCTAAGGCTGTGGCATATATCAAATACTCTTGACCAAAAAATAACGTTTTTCCATACGGGCCAATATTTGTTCGCACCACTGCGAATAGCTTTTGCTCAACAGCCCATGGTCAAGTATCCATTCCCCCGGATAGTCGGTCAGGTCAATGTGCTGCACTCTGGCCCCAAGTAAACTTGAAATTATGTTTGCACGACAAATTCTCAAGGATATATGCAACTGGCTCATCCTGCGGACATTTTTGGACCAAGCGGGGGAACTGGCTTTCAGCAAGTCAATGTTTGTTTATAATCAAATCGCGCCACGGTGTCGTCTGTTTGCGGTTGAAGAAACGAGGTGACTACCTGCCCTTGTACCACGGTGCTAAGCTGGGGTATTCGACCCCCCTCGAGCATATTGGCCACCATTGAGGTAATGAACACAGATTTGCAAGAGCGGGCAAGGCCAGTCACGCCAAGTCGGATTGGCGCGCCAAAAACTGTGTCGCTTTTTTTGCTCACTTACCATGTTGACGCTTGTAGCAACAGTTTGCCTAACTGTCTGGATGACCAAACCATATCTCCCCTTATGTTCAGACTTAGATGGCTATCTAAGTGCGCGCACATCAGTCTAGATAGACGCATTATTACACGACCTCTTTAATTGGTGACAAAACTGGTCTAACTGAGTCTTATGCCGCGTTACGCTCTTAAAATTGAATATCATGGGTGTCAGTTTGTCGGCTGGCAGCGTCAGGCTGACCAGCCCTCTGTCCAGCAGTCTATCGAAGATGCGCTTGCTAAATTAGAGCCACGCGAGCATCGAATTGCTGCTGCGGGACGCACTGATGCTGGTGTGCACGCGCGCGGTCAAATTGCTCATTGTGATCTGGAAAAGAACTGGGAGAGCTTTCGTTTATGCGAGGCGTTGAATTTTCATTTGAAGCCTCTCCCAATTGCAATCATTGACTGCGTTGAGGTTCAAGAGGATTGGCATGCTAGGTTTTCTGCGATTGAGCGCAGGTATTTCTTTAGACTTTTGTGCCGTCGCCCGCCAGCAACGCATGATCATGGGCTGGTTTGGCAAGTTGGGCATGAGCTGGCCTTGGAGCCTATGCAAGAGGCTGCGACCTTTTTGTTGGGTAAGCATGATTTTACGACCTTCAGGTCAAGCATATGTCAGGCAAATAGTCCGGTTAAGACGCTTGATGCGTTAGATATCGAACTTGTCCAAGGTTGGTCTGGACCCGAATTTAGGTTTTATGTCCGCGCGCGTAGCTTTCTACACAATCAAGTACGCAGCTTCGTGGGCACGTTAGAACGCGTGGGGGCAGGGGCTTGGCGTCCCAAAGATGTCAAATCAGCACTCGGATCAAAAGATCGCGCCTCTTGCGGACCAGTTTGCCCGCCACAAGGTCTTTATCTGGATAGTGTCGGTTATCCCAACGATCCTTTTGAAACAGTGCTCACCTGAGAATTAGAGCATATTAAGGACGTCAGGCTTTGCGCCGGTTCGTCTTTAATGTAGGATTTGCCTCGGCAGGATTCTCAGGCCAAGGGTGGCGTGGATAGCGCCCACGCATATCTTTTCGCACGTCCAAATAGCTTGTTATCCAGAATGTTGGAATATCAGTTGTTGTCTGCAACGGGCGGCCTGCCGGGGATAACAGGATCACGCGCAAGGGTGTTTTCCCGATCATTGGATGCGCTGTCTGTCCGAACATCTCTTGGAGTTTCAGAGAAATCTCGGGATAATCACTACCATAATTTATCAGAATTTTGCGGCCTAAGGGGGTCGTAAATGCCGCAGGCGCTATTTCGTCTAATCTTTGGGACTCTGCCCAGTTCAATAGGGACTGCAGAGCAGGCAGCTTATCGAATGATTTCCAGTCTTGCGTTGATTTTAAACCACTTATATAGGGTAAAATCCAGTCTTCCAGAGTGTCAGTGAGGTGGTGTTGTGTGATCTCGTCATAAGGTGCCCCAGCAACGGCGAGACGGGCTAAGAAAAGCTGGGCTGATGTATTCAAACACAGACCAATTTCCCGTATCCCCTTGAGCAATGCCCGCGCGACAGTTTCCTTTGGCACGTCCTTCCAAACCCTATTAGAAAGAGCTACGGCGCCAAGTTTTTCTTCGCAACGCGCCATCACACGCCCATCTCTTCTTGACCACTCACACCGTCTGTCAGATTTAATTTGGTTTCCAAAAAGCTGCCGTATTTCGTTTTTAGTGATGGAAATAGCTTGTCGAATGCCAGCTTCTTTTTGTTTGCCGTCCATTCTTGTCGCCACAATGAAAGATGCTTGTCCCAAAGCATCTGGACTGAGAAACATTGCGCCTTTTCCACTGGATAAGAGATAGCGTGGGCTCTCTCCAAGACGACGTTTGCCAATTCTGTCGGGATAGGCTAAAGCAACCATTTGTGCTGGGCTAAGGTCGCTTTTTATATGGTTTGCCATTTGTCTAAGCCGCGCGATTTCTTGTTTGATCCGGCCAAGAACATTGCTGTGATAGCTAAAGGAATGGCGCTTAACAAAGTCCTGAGCGTTTTTAATCAGATCCAAACGCAGAGTTAAATCGCAGGGCGCACTGCGGGTTAAAGGATCTTGCTCGTTTAGGAGCGCTGAAAGTGTGATGGCTGGGCTACCGGCTGTAATCAACATATGCCCAAGCCTTGGATGCAATGGCAGGCTGGCGATTGCTTTGCCATGTGGTGTGATTTTATCATCTATATCAAGCGCTCCAAGCGATATGAGTAATGTGACGGCTTCACTGTATCGTGCGGTATCTGGTGGCGTGAGGAATGCCAAGTCCTCAGGTTTTACGGACCATAGCGCAAGCTCTAAGGCCAGCGAAGATAAATCTGCATTGGCAATTTCGGGAGGGGATGCGGTGTGCAGGCTACCCTCTTCGGCCTTTGCCCAAAACTTAAAGCAAGCACCCTCGGCAACGCGGCCAGCCCGTCCCATGCGCTGTTCTGCTTCGTGCTTGCTTACTTTTTCGGTGACCAATCGTGACATCCCAGAGGCTGCATCAAATTCAGACCGCCGCGCTTTGCCTGAATCCACAACAATTCGGATATCCTCTATCGTGAGGGATGTCTCAGCGATTGAAGTGGCCAAAACGATTTTGCGACCCTCCTTCATCGGTGCGATGGCTATGCGCTGTTTGGCAAATGGCAATGCACCGTAGAGTAGTTGTAATTTACACTCCTTTGAAAGCCGCGATGTCAGATAGGATGCTACTGAGTGAATTTCGCGCTCACCCGGAAGAAATGCAAGAAGGCCTCCCTTTTTTTCATCTAGGGCTCTTAGAATGAGTTCGCCAAAAGTGCTATCAAACTGAGCAGTTTTCGCCAAAGGTTGGTCAAGCCAAATCGGCGTCACGGGAAAGCTGCGCCCTTGAGCGCGTATAATAGGAGCATTGCCCATGAGATTTGAAATAGGATCTGTTTCAAGTGTCGCAGACATCACCAAAAGCAGTAGATCCTTGCGTAATGCGTCAGAAATTTCCAAGCATAGAGCCAGGCCTAGATCAGCATGCAAAGAGCGTTCATGAAATTCGTCAAAAATCACGGCGCTGATACCGCTCAGTTCACCATCTGATTGGATCATACGGGTTAGAATGCCTTCGGTGACGACTTCGATTTTAGTCTTATGTGATGATTTACTCTCACCTTTGATCCGATATCCGATTGTTTGCCCAACTGGTTCGCCAAGGATTTGTGCCATGCGTTCAGCTGCGGCGCGCGTGGCCAACCGCCGTGGTTCTAGCATCAAAATGCGCCCCCTCAATTCTAAGATTTTAAGCATTTCAAGGGGGATTGCGGTGGTTTTACCCGCACCGGGTGGTGCGCACAGAACGGCCCGTTTATATGCACGAAGTGCTGTCATAAGGTCATTGGTGACCGCATATATTGGTAGGTCTGGTTTCACGCCACCTTTATCTGCGAATAAAGCTCGTACGTCCACGACTTGTTGACATAACCAAGCGATCAACTCGGTATATGTCATATTTCAAAATGTATTTAAGCTCGAATGGAAACCCTTTGCCCTGCGCCCATTCTTTTTTTGAATACCCTGCAATTTTTGTATAAGTGCCTTCGCAGCTGAGCTTACCATTGGATGTGTTTTTTTCTATGAGCTTGATCGAAAACTTCCGTGCACCGTCAAAAATATCCATCGCAAGTCGGCATGAGGCATCTTTTGGTTGGTCCGCCAAAAGCGCCATAATAGCTGTCATTGGATCAACTGTGCCTTTTTGCTCTATGGGCCTTACCCAGTAATCTTTGCGCGGTTCGCTGTAGGTAAGAGTTGGAACACCATTTTTATAAATCATTTTCTTGGTGCTTATGCGTTTTCCGTTGTCTGAGGTTTCTGTGTATCTTTGGGCGCGATGGCGGCCTTTGTACATCTTGCCAAAAGCCGTCGCATCAAAGTGGAATTTGGCAATAGCGCCGACCAATCCGGTCGCCCTTATAATTCCGCGTACGGCATAATTTGGACCCTTGGTATTCACGGCGTAAGTGAGTTCGCCTATCTTTAATCCTGTAATATAAATATCAAACTTCTGCTGACCCGATCCTGCAAACAAAGGCTTTAAACTAACAAGAGTGATCAAAATCATGCAAAACGTAAAAGATACTAATCGCAAATACATTGCATTTCTCGCATTCTGGTGCTTGCGTTGACGTCTATTTTGAACCAGATCAAGGTAGTAAAAGGACTGAAAGGTCAATCGTCCTGACAAGAAATATGCGGAAAACTGCCGAAGAGTTATACAAGTATGAAAGACTTAGCTGAAAAAATCATCCAACAGGATCGTCGCGCGCTTTCGCGTGCCATAACGCTAGTTGAGAGCAGCCGTGAAGATCATAGGGCTCAGGCTTTAGAGTTGTCCAGGTATTTGCAAAAAGCTGGGCGTCAAGCTCTACGAATTGGGCTTTCGGGAACTCCGGGTGTCGGGAAGTCAACATTTATAGAGAGTTTTGGTACGTTCTTAACATCTCAAAACCTTCGTGTTGCCGTTTTGGCTGTTGATCCAAGCTCTGTCCGATCAGGTGGCTCAATTCTTGGCGATAAAACCCGAATGGATCGGTTGTCTCGCGATCCTTTGGCATTTATCCGGCCATCTCCAAGTAGATCCCATCTGGGTGGTGTCGCGCGTCGGACCCGAGAAGCCGTCGCGGTTTGCGAGGCAGCGGGCTTTGACGTTGTTCTTATAGAAACTGTTGGTGTCGGACAGTCCGAAACCATTGTGTCTGAGATTTCGGATGTTTTCGCCCTGTTGCTTGCTCCTGCCGGTGGAGACGAATTACAGGGTGTCAAACGTGGCATCATGGAAATGGCTGATCTTATATTGGTTAACAAAGCGGATGGTGATTTAAAGCCTGCCGCAATGCGTACTTGTGCCGATTTTAGCGGTGCATTGCGGCTGTTGCGTAAGCGGCCGCAGGATCCAGACGGCTATCCGATGGTTTTGACTGTATCCGCAATTGCAGAGATGGGTCTTGACGTCACTTGGGAGGCGATGCAGGCTCTGTTGGAATGGCGGCGTAGTGAGGGGCATTTTGACCGGCAGCGCGCGTTGCAAGCGCGGTTTTGGTTTGATGAAGATGTAAAACAGGGAGTATTGGCAAGTCTGTCACGGGCTGATGTCGTTGCACTTATGCAACGGATTGGCCGAGAGGTCGAAAATGGAGATATTCTGCCCGAAGTTGCTGCTGTGGAGGTTCTTGGCAAGCTTAAGCCGCTGGGATGATTTGCAAGGTTTTAGACCAGGTTGCTTTACTCGGTCGTGAAAGAACGAAATTGAAGTTGAGTTTTGTTCAAATATTGCGCATTGATACAGCGACACACTTGACGGGCCTGTGGAGTTTGCCTAAGAAGCGAGAAAGTTTTGGCGCAGCCGTTTGTGGCGCCTTTTTATATTTATTGCTCTTTAAAGGGCATTCGGAACATAAAAGAGGTACGTGAAATGGCGCGTCGTTGTGAATTAACTGGCAAAGGCCCGATGTCTGGCAACAATGTCAGCCACGCTAAAAATAGAACAAAGCGGAAATTTTTGCCGAACTTAAATGATGTGACATTGCATTCCGAAATATTGGGTCGCGGTGTAAAACTTCGGATTTCAGCTGCGGCCCTTCGGACTGTTGACCACCGTGGCGGTTTGGATGCGTTTTTTGCAAAAGCCAAAGACGAAGATCTTTCAGATCGTGCCCAAAAGCTCAAGAAAGAGATAGCCAAAGCGCACGAGGTACTTGCTCAGTAGCTATCGACTACGATTAGTGAAAAATGTATTTGAAAACCCTGCCGTTCTACGGCAGGGTTTTCGTATTTAAACGGAGCGCTTTGTGATCAACATCCATCGATCTCATATTTCTATTCTTGTTTTTGCGCTCATGTTGGTAGTGACATCTCTTGATGTTGCACGGGCGCGATTTATGCCGGATGCCGTTGGCAATATGGTGCTGTGCACTGGAGATGGACATGAAACAGTCCTCGTTGATACAGACGGTCAGCGTATTCAATGGTCAGATAATTGCATTGATTGTATCACAAACTTTGTGAGCTTGGACCCCAAATGCGAAACTGGGCTTAGCTTTTTTATGACAGAATTTAGTAATTTTATCCCCGTCCACATTGGCATCAGCCAAATAAAAATGCTCTATGATTGGCCACTGAGCCGTGCACCACCGCCCTTAGTTCCAGCTTAACATTTATACAATAACAAAAGTTTATGAGGAACTAATGACTGTATTTAAAACTCTTGCGGCCGTTTTTGGCGTGCTTTTGATGTCTAGTGGTGCAATTGCCGGTGGCATAATGATTGATGACGCATATGCCCGTTCAAATGGTAAAATGGCTAAAGCTGGCGCTGCTTTCATGATGATTTATAATCACAGTGATACTGACGATCGGTTAATTTCTGTCAGCTCAGAGGCGGCGAAGATGGTCCAATTGCACACACACCTAAAATCTGATGACGGTGTCATGAAAATGCGGCATGTCCCGGATGGATTTCTTGTGCCTGCGCACGGTATGCACATGCTCTCTAGAGGAAAAGATCACCTTATGTTCATGGGCTTAACTGCCCGTTGGCAACACGGCCAGAGTATTCCTTTGACGCTGGTTTTTGAAAATGCCGGTATAATAAATATTCAGGTGGAAATTGATCTGGAACGCAAAGATAAAGGACATAACCATTGATTAGACGGTAGGAGCGGTAAACGAGACCCAAGAAGGTTACTCTTTTGCCAAGGTACTATTTATCGCTCTGCAATCTTTTTGGCATTCGCTAAAAGCGCTGTAAAAGTTAGCTGGCCTAGGTAAAGACCCTTAGTCCAGTTATACCTTATAACGTATCCACAAGTTTTTATTTTTATGATCTTATCAAAAGACTGTTTTGTGTACTATATCCCTGCTACTCAAAGCAAAAAAGAATTTTCTGGCAGATTGATGAGGCATGCGGACGCTATTGACACATTTGCGAACGAAGCTATTTCATAGAAATTATATTGAACATGTAACCGGTGACCTATGTTCTAAATTGACGATAAAAGCATACAAATGATTGATCCGAAGAAGCGTGAATGCCGTATCGATCATATAGAGGAGCAAAGATGACTTATGTAGCGCTTTATGTGGTGACAGTAGTGATATTTCTTAGTCTCGATGTAGTGATGCTAAAAAAGGTCATGTATCCCCTGTTCTCATCCAATATCGGTTCGATGATGCTAGACTCTCCGAAAATGGGGCCTGCAGCAGTATTTTATCTGTTCTATGTCGGGGGGGTTCTATGGTTTGTGTCTATACCCGCTTTACAATCGGGGCAGACGTCGCAGGCTTTTGTAGCCGGGTTTGTGCTGGGGTTGCTGGCATTTGGGACCTATGAATTCACTAATTTTTCTACTCTGAGAGGGTGGGCTGTTCAGATGGTCGCTGTCGATGTTGTTTGGGGTGGAATTTTGACTGGGACTTCTGCATGGGCCGGCGTGTCTGTGATCAAAGCTTTTTCTTAATACTACATCTCTATTTTGGTGTGGCTTGGCTTTCTTTGCAAAGCCGCTTATAGGCAAACGATTAGCCAATAAGGATCGTTCTAATGCAGGGTAGCGCCAACCTCAACGTCATGATGAAAGCCGCAAGAAGTGCGGGCCGATCATTAGTAAAAGACTTCCGCGAGGTTGAAAATCTGCAAGTCTCCGCTAAGGCAGCAGGCGACTTTGTGTCTCGCGCAGATATAGCTGCAGAGAAAATCATCAAAGACGCACTTATGGAAGCGCGTCCAAGCTACGGCTGGCTTGGTGAGGAAAGTGGAGAAACCCCGGGCCAAGATCCAACCAGACGCTGGATTGTTGATCCTTTGGATGGAACGACCAACTTTTTGCACGGCCTTCCTCATTGGGCTATTTCAATTGCTCTTGAACATCGCGGTAAGATCATCGCCGGGGTAGTGTTTGATGCTGCTAAAGAAGAGATGTTTGTGGCAGAAAATGGTAAAGGCGCTTGGATGAACGATATGCGTATGCGAGCCTCGGATCGGCGTCACATCCAGGACAGTATCTATGCAACGGGTCTGCCTTTTTCGGGTCAGCCAGATTTACCAGAAATCCTTCACGATCTTGCGCGACTTTTGCCGGTCTGTGCAGGCGTGCGTCGCTGGGGTGCCGCTTCACTTGACTTGGCTTATGTCGCCAGTGGTCGATATGATGGCTATTGGGAGCGCGGGCTAAATATCTGGGATATTGCTGCAGGTTTGATCATTGCCCGTGAAGCGGGAGCCATCGTTGATGGTGTGGCACGGGGTAGTAAGCCTGAGGAAACTGGTGCGTTGATTTGCGCGACGGAAGTTCAATTTGAGGCGTTTGCCAAGGTTATCCGTTCATCTTGATGCAATTCTGTCAGAGGTATGACAAATGATGTCGACCAAGCGATGTGGCTAAATAGAAATGAATTTATATTCCTAGATTAGCAATATTTACACCAAACTTGTCGGGATTTCAGCCTCTTTGTTGCTGAGTATAAATTTCACAGGTTTTGCAGAAAAATATTGGGCAGTTTTACTAGCCCATTGATAAAGGGTTAAGTTTCCATCCCCTTTTATAATTTATATACAAGTCAAATGTGCTAAAACTGCAATTGTCCCAACCCCTACCAGAACAACTACAATCGTACTAATGTGTACTTTTAAGTCTTTTCGACAGCCTAAATTTTAACTCCATGGTTCGGTAGTGATATGGCACTTTTATTTTTTGTTCCTACGGATTTTTGGGATTGAGGAAGTTTGTAGCCGATACTGGGCATCTGGATGTGGGGGAGAGCCTTGAGTTTGCGACCAAAAACGTGTTCCACCAAGCCGATTGAAAATAGGCATGCACAGCGCAAGACCTGCAACAAACCCGCCGATATGCGCCCAATAGGCAACACCACCCGATCCGCTTGGGACCACCACACCATTAAGAAACTGTAAGGCAAACCAAAAACATAAAATGATCCATGCCGGCAGTGAGAATATTCTGAAAAAAATCACGAATATGAACAAAACATCTACTTTGGCTTTGGGATAAAGAAGTAGATATCCCCCCATCACGCCTGCTACGGCTCCCGATGCTCCCACGACGGGAACTTGTGAGTAAGGCGCTGACATAGTTTGCACAAAAGCTGCAGCAAAGGCACAAAGAAAATAAAATCCAAGAAAACCCCAATGGCCCATTTCGTCTTCAAGATTATCACCATAAATATGCAAAAACAGCATATTGCCTGCCAGGTGCCAAAAACTACCATGCAGAAATGCTGAGCTAATCAAAGTCAGGTATCCCTGACCTTGGCTAAGCCGGGCAGGGATCAATCCCCAATTTCCATAAATATCTGATATCAATAGATAGTTCTCGATATCCCCCCAGTATCCGAAAAATATCAGGCAATTCAAAATAATAAGCCCATAGGTGATATAGGGTGTTTTACCAGAGGGATTATGATCGCGAAAAGGAAACATCTAAGGTTGAGTCTGGTCTGTTTTACAGATCGGGTCAAGACATGCTGCCCAGCAGGTCGGCGTTTCCACGGGTCGCCGTTGTATCGGTGCAAATATGGCGTTTGAAAAGCACATCAGGTAGGTCTGATACTGATCTAATGAGTGGTAAAATTGCCCATCACGCTTGGCCAAGGCCTTTTCATGCATGCGGGCTTTCCTGGCGTTGCTCTATCATATAACGCCAGCAATCGGTCCACGGATGCTGAGGGCTTCACCCGTGGGACTTTGGAGGTCCGTTTTGGATTGAAAGTCTGATGGAATCAATTCTTTAAAATCGTTGGATACTTTGGCATCTACATTCAGCCCATACCTGCAAATTTTGCCAAGAGTGCCAAAGCACTTAGTCTAGGAACCAACTCTTTCATGACGCGGTTTCTTTTTGCCAGTTCATGTCGTGGATGTAGAGCAGAGATTTTTATGAAAATTCGCACGCAAAGCATATTGTTAGGAAAGACGGTAAAGCGTGTGGCTGCATCTATCGGCAGTTACAATGCTTTTCAACACCTATAGATCTATTATAAAGTGGCTAAAAAATCAATTATTATAGAACATTTTAATCTAATTAAATTGTAGACTAGAAGCATCCACTATCGACACTATGTCTAGTCTTTCGTTGCGCCCCCGCACTTCTACGGATTCCAAAAAGAATTCACTTATATCAAGCGCCGCTTTTTCTGCCACCAACTTAGAAACAATTAGTTCCGAATTATATGCTTTTGTCATTTGTTCTAGCCGGCTCGCTACATTCACGTTGTCACCGATGGCAGTGCGGCTTATTGCTTCGCCATACCCCATCATGCCAACAATACTTTGACCAGTATGGATACCCATTCCGCATTTTAATTCTACGGAAAACTCTTGACTGAGTTCATCGCTCAGACGCTTAATTTGTTTGGAAATTTCCGACGCTGCTTTTACTGCATTTCCACAGTTTATTTCAATATTATTTTCGGCCTCAAAAATTGCCATGATTCCGTCACCAATAAATTTATCCAGACGGCCACTATTAGCTTCAATCACTTGGCCACACGTGGCGTAGTACTTGTTCAAAATATAAACGACATCGTAGGGCAAGTTGTTTTCAGACAGTTTTGTAAAGTTTCGTAAATCAACGAAAAGGATTACTGTCTCTTGTTCTTTGCCAGAAAGTTCTTGCGCTTTACCAACTACGTCAAACTCGCTTTTTGGGCTTATAAGTGGTGTTACTACCAAATTAGATGAAGGCTTTAACTGGCAAGCAAGCCTTAAGGAGCCGTCAAGTCCAACACGATTTAATGCTCTTGCTTCATGAACGCCTGCTTCAGGTAATTGCCCTTCATATGAAACCACTTTAATCCTACAAGTTGTACAGCGGCCACGGCCTCCACATACAGATTTGTGGGGAAGGCCTGCACTCCTGCTAGCTTCCAACACAGAGGTACCTTTTGGAACATTCACTATTTTACCATCAGGATAAGTAATCTTCACTCTGCCAAAATACTTTGTTCTGATTACATTGAGGACGGCCAAACCGACGACTGCTATCAAAAAAATCGGGTAATATTTTAGTGTTAATGGTTCTATTTTTTCGGCTACTGGGAAGGCTTCCATTGGTATTGCTTTAAAAACTACGGACATCAAAAAGTCTGTATCGCCTGCTTGAATATTGAAAGCTGTAGCTAGACTTTGTTCTTTCAAACCCGCCCAAAAACCGAACAAGCCCAAAGTTGGAACTCCAAGATAAACAGCCATGAATTTCTTGAAGTGTTTTGAATAGCTTTTCATCTTAAATTTGAGTGCAGTATGCATACCAATTGACCCATGCACCCAAATAAATATTGTCATTAATGAAAACAGTACTGTCGAAGCTGCTAATTCTTCAGGTATAAGCAACATAGCAGAGAATAAAGCGGAATAAGGGAGCTCGGATTCAAACGATCTCGTAAAAATATACATCGACGCAATATGCTGTACCAACACGAACATTGCTAAGATTATAAATGTAATTTGTAACCACTCTCTCAAAGATATCTTAAAAGATTTTCTTGTGACAATGGACATTATTCCCAACGGCACATGCGTGAGAAAAGATCCATACAAAAGGATGGTTCCAACTTGGCTTTTCCATACTAGCCTGAAGTAATTTTCTTTTACGTAGGTGGCAGCTTCCAAAGAAAATACATTAATAGAATGATTTAGAAGATGTGTCATGGCATAAAAAAATAATATGATCCCAGAATAAAGCCTAGTTCTCGTCAAAAAAGCATTGAGATCATCTGACATTTTCACATTTACCTTCTTGGAGAACATTATGTTACGCAAAATGTTTATCTAACTAAGTGGGTACTTATCTTTGTTTACATAAAGTGTATTCTTCTTCAAGAAGACAAGTATAAATTCCTTCCATCACGTAAGGTAAACTCCATCCGTTGCGCACTCCATCCATCATTATGCTTGTTAGTTTAAGCGTAGGTTGGCCTATTGTGGAGCCATATTGTTTGGCTTCGAGCGTTGGGTATCAGGAGGGCATTTTTTAGCAAGAACCTGAGACAGCATTTCTTTGAGTTCTTATGTATCATTACCTCGCCCTCGTAAAAAAACTGATCTTGAACATGGCTCCTTAAATCTTCAAACCATTGTTTTCCTTCTGATTGATTTGCGTTGGCAGCGCCTTCATCCGGATAAACGCTTATGGTTAAAGTTGATATTGGATCAGTCCTTACACTGAGAGAAAACTCTGCTGCTGAATATACGTTTTCTAAAGCAGCTTCTTGATTTTTCATCATTGTTCTGCTGTCGTTTTCTG
>JAQWKM010000079.1 GCA_029247845.1 Paracoccaceae bacterium
GATTGGTATAATTTTCTTGGTAAAAACCCTGATTTGGTGTTGGATGAATAACTATGTGTCTTTTTGACACCAACAAAGAACAATTCGGAGGGAATAAATTGGAACAACAGATTGCTGAGCTCGCCGCTCAAGTTGCAGAACTTAAGGCAAGTAGTGCTGTAACCAACGCTATGTTTGCCGAAACTTACTATTACTTAACAATTCCGCTCATGATTATCATTCATGCCGGTTTTCTGGCCTATGAAATGGGTGCTTCGCGGATGAAAAATGTGTTGTCATCAGGTGTGAAAAATATCCTGGCTTTCGCCTTTATGATCCCAACCTTCTACTTTTTCGGATGGTGGGTCTATTGGGCTTTCCCCACAGGATTAACTTTAACCGCTGGACCAGCAGGAATATCTGGAGCTGCGTATGCTAGCGGAATTGCGTTTGGTTGGGGAGAAAGCGCCCAGTACATGGGACCAAATATTAGAGATCAATCTGCCGGTGTTTTCTTTGGGGCTTTTGCACTTTTTGCCTGCACGACTGCATCGATTATGTCAGGTGCTGTAATTGAATGTATCCAGACGATCGGCTTTACAATTCTTGCTATTGTGCTTGGATCATTTGCATGGGTTGTTGCTGCAGCTTGGGGGTGGCATGCGGATGGCTGGATGGTCACTCGATTTGGTCTTCATGACTTTGGTGCAGCCGGGCTAGTGCATGCTGTAGCGGGGTTCTTTGCGCTTGGAATTCTGGTGAACCTCGGCCCACGAATAGGGAAATTCAACGCCGATGGCTCAGCTAACCACATTGCAGGTCACAACTTGCCACTGACTGTCACAGGCCTTATGTTGATTATCGTTGGCTTCTGGGGCTTCTTGATGGCTTGTGTGATTGTACCAGGGGAAGCGTGGTCATGGTTTGCTGACAAAGGGGCAACAATCTATGGCACGCCAATCACCCTATCAGCTTTGGCCTTTAACATTCTTATGGGTATCGCAGGCGGCATAATTGGTGCTTGGATTTACACAAAGGACCCATTTTGGATGATGTCAGGTGCACTTGCTGGGATTATCTCCGTGGCTTCTGGGCTTGATATCTACTTCCCAGGCCTTGCCTTTATTATCGCCTTTGTTGCGGGTGTTATCCTGCAGCCATGCGCAGTCTGGCTCGAAAAACGCGGTATTGATGATGCAGTAGGGGCCGTTACCGTTCACGGTACAATTGGCCTCTATGGTCTGATCGTGCTCGGTGTATTTGCCTCCGGCTATCCGGCCCTTCAAGGCGAAGACGCTCCAACTATAAGCCTTATCGGGCAGATCGTTGGCGCTGTTGTCTTCTTCCTTCTAGGCTTTATTCCCGGATATGTAGTATCATTTATTCTAAAAGGTCTCGGAATGCTTCGAACACCGGAAGCGGCCGAACTCGCCGGTCTTGACCCAACAAAAGTACCGGCACAGGGCTATCCAGAAGGTATCCCAACCTCACAACCAGCGTCAAGCTGACAGCATAATAGGAGAACAAGATTATGGGATTTCCATATGACACTGCAGACTGGGCCGTAGTAGATGGCGCCATGTTTATGGGTTGGGGCGGAGCAGCCCCAGGCCTTTACACTTCAATAGCCGTGGTGATTTGCATCGCGGTACTTTGGATAGGCAACAGCTCAGAACAAAAACAATACGATAAGGCAGAGAAATAAAATACCTACCAGCTAATGCCTTTTGTATATAAAAAAGCCGCCGTATGATAAAAGTACGGTGGCTTTGAATACTAAAGTTCTGTCAATTTGCAAGATTGATTGCAGATAAGCGATAAAAGTTTAGGGCGTGCTATTAAACGTCACCTACGTCTCCATGAATGGCAAATTGGTCCAGTCCTGCCTCGGCAGAATTGATCACGCGAAAGCTCTCATGCACACCAGAATCTCCTAACTCGCGCGCCACAGTCAGCAGCGTGTTGGCATCATGATCGTCACAAAGTTCGACCATTTGCATGATTTCACGGCGGGCCACATTTTCAGCCGCTTCAATGCTAGGTGCTCCATAAAATTGAACAAAATGCTTTGCCAGCGCTACGGTCAGAGCATCTACCTCGTTTTCTTCCATTTGGGTGACAGCCACAAAAGTGACCCGTCCAAAAGTTTGCAGCCCCAACCAGCCGTTGGCAAAGGCCTGTCGGGCTTTGCCTTGAAGGTCGCTATCGGTCCAATTAGAAAATTCAAAACCACCAGAGATACACCATTCACCCGTCTGAGCAGGAGAATGAAAAACACGCTGGTCACTTTCATCGAAATGGATAGCTCGGGCAAGTTTCATTGGATATCCTTCAAAAGATCGCTGAGTGGATGAAGTGTGGTGGTTTCTTCCGTGCGAAGCAGCAGGCCAAAATCTTCGTCTACGCCAACAAATTTACCCCGAATACCTGCCAAGGTTATGTCTTCGCCCATATCATAGACCATACCGCGCCATTCGCGGTGCAGCGGCACCACTCCATCCTGTTCCCAACTGTTGATCCAGACCAATGAATGGCGCGACCAGCTTTCGATCAACTGCAAAGGATCAATATCTGCACATCCTTCTTCATAAAGTGACGTTTGATCCGGGGTTCGGCCAGGATCATCAACCTCTAACCAAAGCGGTAAGCTAAAACCGACGACAAGCCAATCGGGAACGTGATCCTGTTTTGAACCGGACGCGGCCATTTGAAAGCCACCACATTTTGCCGCATTAATCCTAATCTGACCGTCCCACTCGAACTGAACGGCCACTTCGGGCGGAGCAAGAGCTCCTAAGGCGTTTTGTAAGCCAACCCCACATAATGGCAACATAGCAAGGCTTTTACCAAGCACTACATCCGGCGCGAATACAAAGGCAGCAGCCACTTCATTTTTCGTGACCCGGTAGACAATCGTTCCCGCATCACATCCACGGGCCGCCATCATTAATGCCTTGTCAAATGCGGGCGTTCCCGCGTCTGACGCCACTCCATTTAGCAGCGGCGGAAATGTTGGCTCAATACTCACGCAAGCCCTCTATCGATCAATTGCTGCGCCACATTCTTAAAGACCAAGCTCTGTGGGCTTTGAGGCTGGCTGACAACGATGGGCACCCCTCCATCCGAGGCCACTCGAATATCCAGATCCAAAGGGATCTCCGCTAAAAGTGGAATACCGAGCTTTTCTGCCTCTTTAGCAACACCTCCATGGCCAAATACATGTTCTTCATGTCCACAATTTGAGCAGATATGGGTCGACATGTTTTCAATCATTCCAAGTAACGGTGTTTTAAGTTGTTTGAACATATCAATGCCTTTACGCGCATCAAGAAGCGCTACATCCTGTGGAGTACTGACAACAATAGCACCGTCAAGTTCAGTTTTCTGAGCAAGACTCAGTTGAACATCCCCTGTACCCGGTGGCAGATCAACAATCAGCAAATCAAGCGCGCCCCATTGCACTTGTTTTATCATTTGCTGCAAAGCCCCCATAAGCATCGGGCCACGCCAGACAATCGCTTGTCCCTCGTTCATCATCAAACCCATCGACATCATCGTGACGCCGTGGTTGCGCAGCGGCAAGATAATCTTACCATCAGGGCTCGATGGGCGACCAGACACGCCGAGCATGCGCGGTTGAGATGGACCGTACACATCAGCGTCCAAAAGGCCGACCTTTTTACCCAAGGCCGCCAATGCACAGGCTAAATTTGACGAAACGGTCGACTTGCCGACACCACCTTTGCCAGATGCAACCGCAATTATGTGTTTGACACCAGGAATTCTCTCAGCCCCTGCCGGATCAACACTCTTTTTTGTCTTCAGCTCCGGAGGTTTTTTATTTTCATGTGCTGTCAAAACGATTGAGACCGAGCTACACCCATCCAAGCCTTTGATCTTTGCTTCAGCATCAAGCCGAACGGATTCATAAAGTTCGGATTTGGACGGATCAATCTCCAAAACAAAACGCACCGCGCCCGATTCTAACGTTAAAGCGCGCACAAGCCCGGCAGATTGAATATCCTGAGAAGAAACTGGATCTTGAATATTATTTAGAACCGTCAAAACGGTTTCTCGAGTAAGAGCCACTGTTACTTAACCTTCTATTTTTCCAATAATCTCATGTTCAAGATCAAGACCTTGGATGGTCAAAACCATTTTGGCTTCGTAGGTTTTTCCAGACCCTGTATCAACGTCACGAAGCGCATTTTCGATCGCTTGCTGCGAGCTTACTCCCACCTGTTTGAGAAACTTTCTCATCGACATATTAAATTCTTCACTCATTTTTTTGTCCTTCATGTGTTATATAACACTTAGCCGAAATGCGTCTGTGGTCAAAGAGAGGTTGAGAAATAATTTAGCATGCGGACTTATTTCTCTCTGATCTTGACTTATTTTTTCTTCACAGTAGGTCTGATGACCTCCACCGCGCAGGCTCAGGAAAAGCAGATTTATATGAGACCTGTGAGCGAGTTGAGTACTGCACAATTTATTGATTATTTGATCCCAAGGTTTTCCCTCAAACACAATATTAAGATCAAAATCTCCTCTGAAAATCAGCTTCCAGATGTCGCAATTAACATAAACAATGGAGCAACCCCAATTTTCAAAAACAACGAAACTGTCTGGTTTTTGACTATCTTATCTCGCGATTCTCATGGTTACGCTAAAAAATTTTCTCAATGGCTGACATCCAATATTGGCAAAACAGCGATTGAGAATTACCAGTCTGAGTTTGGAGTTAGATTTTCAGCGCGTTTTGAATTAGCAAAAAATAAACAGATAGACGTCAGCCCTGTAGATATTAGCCTGGGAAAAAAACTGGCAGCGCAGAATTGTGGCAGGTGCCACGCGACAGATAAGACAAATCGCATGAAGACAATCGGCTCTACGCCATCCTTTGCAGCATTGCGGACGTTCAAGGATTGGCAAATCCGGTTCGAAGCTTTTTTCACGCTAAACCCTCACCCGTCTTTTACACAAATCGAATACGTGACACCGCCTTTTGACCGTACGCGTCCTCCACCGATTAAGCCTATCACCCTCACTCTTGATGATCTCGACGAAATCATGAAATTTGTCTCACAAATCACACCGGCAGATTTGGGACTGGCTGTGCAGTCTCAGTGATCCTTGCAGTCCGAGAAATAGTCATCCGACGTGCGCACTCTTGGGCGTTCTCCCCCGGAAAAAGGATTATCTTGAGAATGGAACTGCGCATTGACCCGACAATTATCACACATTTGGATCATTTTTGCCGCTTTTTCAGATGAAAACATGGGATGCTTGCCCC
>JAQWKM010000087.1 GCA_029247845.1 Paracoccaceae bacterium
CTCTGAATAGAGTTTTCCTTAACATTGATTTGATCAATCATGCGTGCAGCATCGACGACTGTTGTTGCAAAGCTAATTGCGCGAAACCACTCCACTTCATTTTCAGCTGCGCCTAAAATACTGCAGCGAACAAACATATCACTGCTGCCGCAACAAAACAGAGCATGGTGTAAACTTAAGACGATAATTTCATATTTCTCCCACAGCCATATCGCTTGTCATGCTTGATAGTCTTCAAATTCAAACTGTTTCATCACAACATAACCGCACAGGCAAAAAAGATCAGCGGAACAAGACCAGCATTTCGATTAGACCGGAAAATTCTTAGCAAATTTTCAGTATCAGCCAAGTTCACGCAACGGATCTGCCAAACCTTATGAACCCAAAAGCCAACTACCCCCAAGCTACTAATAATAAAACTTAATCCTGACGTTCCAAACCAAAGTGCTCCCAACATTAACGCACTGCTCAAAAGCGAGAACCCCCATAGCCAAGTATTTGTCGCATCGCCAAAAAGCCGCGCAGTCGATTTGATACCAATCAATGCATCGTCTTCTTTGTCTTGATGGGCATAAATCGTATCATAAAAAAGGGTCCATGCGATACCGCTCAGATACAAAAGAATTGCAGATCCATGAACAGAACCGCTATGGGCCGCGAAAGCGAGCAAAGCACCCCAATTAAATGCAATTCCAAGAAAAACCTGAGGCCACCACGTGAACCGTTTTGCAAACGGATAAACCACCACTGGAATTAAAGATATAAAACCCAACATAATTGCGACCCAGTTAAACGAAAACAAAATAAACGATGAAAGCAAAGTCTGTAATCCCATCCAAACCACTGCTTGAAGAACACTCACGTGACCCGAGGGAATGGGGCGCGATTTTGTCCGCTCGACTGCGCCATCATAGTTTCGATCAGTAATATCATTCCAAGTACAACCCGCCCCTCGCATCAAAAATGCTCCAAAAGCACAGCCAACAAAAATCCATAAGTCTGCCAGACTGGCCTGACGATCTTGCAAAATGGCAAGTACAAGACCCCACCAACAAGGAATCAGCAAAAGCCAAGTTCCAATTGGCCGATCTGCCCGAGACAGCCGTAAATAGGGCCGACTGAATTCGGAAGCTATAGCATCGACCCAGTTTCCCTTGGTCGCGTCAGATACTTTTCCCATAGCCTCTTCCGTTCTGCTCTGCTCGGTCATATGTTGTGTCCCATGAAAACTAAGATCAGGCTCTTTGTAGACCACCCTCTTGCTGAGGCGCAATCGGTTCCTTTGGGCTGGGATCAGGCGCATTACCTATTTTCCGTAATGCGTAAATCGGAAGGGGATTATGTTGCCCTTTTTAATGGCAAAAACGGCGAATGGATTGCCAAGATTGACGTAGCTGAAAAAAAACAGGGCGTTGTGCGCTGTCTCGAAATGACCAAGCCCCAGCAATATCCGCCAGATATCTGGCTTATGTTTGCACCCATTAAAAAGGCGCGCACAGACTTCATCGTGGAAAAAGCGACCGAGCTCGGCGCAGCCCGTATCATGCCCTTGCAAACAGATTTTACAAATTCAGAGCGGATCAAACGAGACAGGTTGCAAAATCATGCAATTGAAGCAGCCGAGCAATGTGGCGGTACATTTGTCCCTGAGGTCACAGATATGAACCAACTCGAAAAACTTTTATCCGACTGGCCAGAGGGTCGGTTTTTGTTGTTTTGTGATGAAAGTAAAGTTGGTGAAAGAGTGGGGATTCAAGATCTTCCAACAGGCAAATGGGCTATTTTATTGGGCCCCGAGGGCGGGTTTTCTGAAAAAGAGCGTAAATATATGCAAGCTATGCAAAATAGTTTCTCCATAAGCTTGGGACCGCGTATCCTACGCACTGACACGGCGGCTGTTGCTGCATTAACGCTTTGGCAAAATGCGCTTGGGGACTGGGCATGATCAGACCTGAGGTCAGAGCATCATTCTGGCGATGGCGTGAATTGATAATTGGCCTTCTGGTGGTGGCTCTAGGAGCGTACTGGTATTTCACAAGTTTTGGTCTGTTAAAATTGGTGGGCGTAGTCACAATGCTATTTGGTGCAATGGCAATTTTTGTTGGACAGCAGCGCGGCCGCTTCCGAGTAACGGGATCAGCACCTGGAATTGTCAATCTTGTAGAGGGCCAAATCAGTTATTTTGGCCCCAAAGAAGGTGGCGCGATTGCAATAGCCGATATCACTGGCGTCAGCTTGGTAAAACATGAAGATATGCAGAGTTGGCGACTGGATCAAAATGGACACCCTTCGCTTATCATTCCCATCACTGCGCAGGGTGGAGAGCTCCTGTTTGATGCATTCGCAGAGTTAAAAGATCTTAATCTGGAAAACATGGTTCATCAGATATCCCAAGAGAACGAACATTCCGCCGTGATCTGGCGACGTAACGATTATGGTAGAAATGATCGATACCTCCATTGACAGTAATATAAAAGCCAAGCACATCGTGCGAAGCATACAGAGGAAGGTTGCATTTTGTCTATACCACAGTCAGGCGGCGGAGCGATCGAACGGCCGGAGCAAATGATGGAATATCTTGCATCAGGCTGCAAACCCAAAGAAGACTGGCGAATTGGTACAGAACATGAAAAGTTCGGCTATTGCAAAGATACATTGCGCCCCCTGCCCTATGAAGGCGAAAGATCTATCCTAGCAGTTCTTCAAGGACTAAGAGACACATACAATTGGGCGCCAATTGAAGAGAGCGGAAAACTCATTGGTTTGGAGAAAGCCGGTGCCAATGTATCCCTTGAGCCAGGCGGTCAGCTAGAACTATCCGGAGCAACGCTGGAAACAATTCATGAGACCTGTGACGAAGTAAACGTCCATCTAAAAGAAGTGAAATCTATTGCCGACGGATTAAACGTAGGCTTTATAGGCTTAGGGGCTGCCCCGTCATGGAAGTATGAAGATATGCCCATGATGCCCAAAGGCCGATACAAGCTTATGACTGATTATATGGATCGGGTCGGTACTATGGGAAAATCCATGATGTACAGAACCTCATGTGTTCAGGTAAACCTTGATTTTTCCAGTGAAGCGGACATGATTCAGAAAATGCGCGTGGCTCTTGCGCTACAGCCGGTCGCAGTTGCCCTTTTTGCGAATTCTCCTTTTTTTGAAGGCAAACCAAACGGCCATAAAAGCTGGCGCAGCCGTGTCTGGCGATCTCTTGATGATCATCGCACGGGACTGCTTCCATTTGTTTTCGAGGATGATTTCGGCTTCGAAGCATGGGTAAATTATGCTTTAGATGTACCCATGTATTTTGTCTATCGCAATGGTAAGTACATTAACGCCTTGGGCCAATCCTTCCGTGATTTCTTAAAGGGAGAATTACCAGCATTGCCAGGGGAAACACCAACACTTAGCGATTGGGCCGATCATCTGACAACGATTTTTCCAGAAGCACGATTGAAGCAATTCATAGAAATGCGTGGGGCGGACGGGGGGCCTTGGCGTAGGCTTTGTGCACTTCCTGCATTTTGGGTGGGCATATGTTATGACCAGTCGTCCTTGGATGCCGCTTGGGATCTTGCGAAAGGGTGGGATAGTGAGACCCGCGAAGCATGGCGCGTTGCCGCTTCTATAGATGGCCTTGATGCAGTCGTTAATGGTCAGAATATGATGGATATTGCAAACGAGGTTGTTGCTATATCACAAGCAGGCCTAAAGGCACGCGCACGAAGTGGTGCTCAAGGCCTTTTAGTAGACGAAAGCCATTTTTTAAACGCGCTGAAAGACAGCCTAGACATGAGAAAAACGCCCGCTGACGAGTTGTTGGATCTTTATCATGGAGAATGGGGACAAGATATAAATCGTATCTTTGACAATTTTAGCTATTAGCAAGCCACCACAATCCTCTAATATTTTATGTATTTACGATTTTGCTACTGTTTTTGACCTAAGATTTTTTTGGGGAAGTAAATTGAAGAGAAATTGGAATGCAGAAAGCAGTAGACTAAGTACATGCAATGAGATCCTAACAAGAGTTCTGTATCCATAAAAGCGGGCAGATACGGCAAACTTGCAAATAGCTAATTGGCGGGCTTTGAGACCTACGCCGCTAAAGGATCATTTGGATAAATAAGGCTTCATTGACAAGACTGCCGATTGGCAATACCTATCCAGCGGCCGTTCTGATAATTTTTAGAAGGTTACTCAAAACAACTCTGCCGAGATGTGTGTTAAGCTATCTCCCGAAAATAATTGGGAATACCCGCTTTTCCTTAACGATCTAGAAGTAAATTTTTCCTGCCCAACAGAATCTTATGCTACAGATCTATGCCTTAAGCCGGTCGCGTTATCCAAAAAGCCCTTCGAGAAGCCGTGTCTTATGCCAACATCTCTCGGAACTATGGCTGGAAAACAAATTTGATGCCGTTGCCAAAACATTAACACTTTTGCATGATATGCCACTCTTTGCGACTTTGCGTCAAAGCCCTATGAGATCAGATCAGATATAGGCAAAAAAAGGCGTGAGATATTAAAAAACTGCCCCACTGGACGAGCCAAAAACTTAGTCGATTTGCAACCCGATCACCAAGTCAAGCAAACGGATCATCTGCAATTATTCATGCAGATCCAGTTCCCGCAAACATTATCCTATCTAATGGCATGGCAAAGTTGATTGATTGGCGGTACCCTGCGATTTGATCACCGCAGAAAGACCTATGCCATTTATTGTTACCTGCAATGCGGTGGATTTACCGAGGGGCAGGTTTAACATACTGGGATCGGCAGGATTTTTTACATTCTTAACACAATCTTAATCCGAACGCTAACAAAGTCTTTCTGAACGCGATACAGCCTTGGTACACTTAGCGTATGGCCCGCTATTTTTTTTGGCAAATAGTTTGAGGCTAGTATTCCTATAAAAAAGACGCACAAACGTGCACTTGAGCATTTAAAATAATCGCATTGAAAAATAGGTAGCGCATGCACCAGCCACAGCCGCAATCAGCAAAAACACTGCAAACGTCAATTTGGACCTTTCAGCTGGCACAACAACGGGCCTTGACTGATTAATCAGTGCCACTTCTACAAGCCCTGGAAGCCTTGGACCAAACCTTGCTAAAACGCTAGCAGTTTTAGCAAAGTCCCTCAATAACGCTTTGGGTCCAATACTTTTTCTGATGTAGGACTCTACAACCGGTTGCGCGACTTCCCAAATATTAATCGTTGGGTTAAGCGAACGCGCGACCCCTTCCACAACAACCATCGTCCGCTGCAAAAGTATCAGCTCTGTGCGCGTCTCCATCCCAAAGCGCTCGGTGACTTCAAAAAGATAGTTCAAAAGTCGGCCCATGGAAATCTGAGTTGCATCCATTCCAAAGATAGGCTCACCAACTGCCCGCAAAGCGCGGGCAAACTCATCTACGTCTTGATCGGCAGGCACGTATCCAGCTTCAAAATGGACCTCAGCAACACGCTGATAGTCCTTTCGTATAAAACCAAATAGAATTTCCGCATAAACTCGGCGCGTGTACTCATCAATATGCCCCATGATTCCAAAATCGAGCGCTACAATATCTCCGTTCACAGAAACCTTGAGGTTCCCTTGATGCATATCGGCGTGAAAATACCCGTCTCTGAGAGCGTGCTGCAAAAACAGCTCTAACACGCGTTCTCCAAGTTTAGCTCGATCATGTCCTGCAGCATCCAGAGCATCATTATCGCCCATAGGCAATCCTTCTGCCCAACCCATTGTCATCACGCGACGCGATGACAATGACCATTTGAGCGAAGGCAAGGAAAAACCCTCATCCTCTTTCGTATTAGCTGCAAATTCCGAAGCTGCCGACGTCTCTAAGCGCAAGTCTAATTCGCCATGCACAACGCCTTCAAAGTGCTCTATAACATCCGTTGGACGCAACCTACGCGCTCCCGGCGATAAAAACTCTATCATACCGGCAGCGAAATAAAAAGCATCTATATCTTTTTGAAAAGCCCGCTCAATCTTTGGACGCAGGATTTTAACGGCAACCAATTCACCCGTTTCAATTAACCGAGCTTTATGCACTTGCGCAATGGATGCTGCCGCAACTGCATCACTGAATTCAGAAAAAACCTCATCAGGGTCCAGACCAAGCTCTTGGCGAAAAATTTTCTTTGTGGTTTTTATCGGGAATGGAGGGAGCTTGTCTTGCAGCACTCTCATTTGACCAGCCAGTTCGCTACCCACCACATCAGGTCGCGTCGATAAGATCTGGCCGAATTTGATATAGGCAGGCCCAAGCGCTGTCAGAGCGCGTGGGACTGGCGGCACAGATGGATTCCCTTTCAAGCCCAACCAAAAGAATGGAGCCCCTAAAATGCGTGCTAGAATCCGCAAAGATCTCGGCGCATCAAATGCATCAAGTACGGCAATCATAGCACCCGTTCGCTCAAAAGTGGCACCCGTGCGGATCAAGCGCCAAATATTATGGGGTCCACGCACTAGATTTTCCAACCTGAATGAAGGCAGGCCACGCCCATTGTTAGATTGCGATATTTGGTATTCCCGAATCCTGCTGTTCGAACCATGCCCATAAAACTATCTTGGTCAGGAAATTTACGTATAGATTCGACAAGGTACTGATAGCTGTCACGGTCATTTGCAATTACTTTGCCCATCAAAGGGATGACATTGAACGAGTAGCGGTCATAGGCCCACTGCAACAAATCGTTGGGTATTTGTGAAAACTCGAGCACCAAGAGCCGCCCGCCCGGACGCAAGACCCGGAATGCTTCATTTAGAGCTTCCTGTGGCCGAGTGACATTCCTGATACCAAAGCTGATAGTGTAAACATCAAAGCTGTTGTCATTAAAAGGCAATGCCATCGCATCTCCAACAACCCACTCAAGCTGGTCACTCATACGATCTGCATCAGCTCTTTTTTTGCCTGCCTCAAGCATTTCAGCCGTCAAATCAAGAACTGTCGCTTTGGACTGACCGGCGCGTTTCAAAAAGCGAAAGGCAATATCACCAGTTCCACCTGCCACATCCAAAAGCCGCTGCCCAGCCCTTGGTGCCAGCCAATCCATCATCGCGTCTTTCCAAACTCGATGGACACCACCGGACATTACATCGTTCATAATGTCATAACGCGACGCGACGCTACCAAACACGTCCCTTACGCGATTGACTTTTTCAGCTTCAGGCACCGTTTGAAAGCCAAAATGCGTTGTATTATCAGATTGATCAACCATTGGGTATATTTCCAAATTTCTAGATCAGTTTATAATCTCAAACTACTCAAATACAATGCGGCAGATGCACTTGAGCCGATTTAACAAAAATGGATGCAAAAAACTGATTCTATTTCTGTAAATTGATCTATATTTTATGCAAAAGATAATCCATGCATCCTATCTAAGTGCGAAACAAAACATAATCAGGTAGAATAATGCCCGAATTACCCGAGGTCGAAACGGTCAGACGCGGATTGGTCCCAGTAATACAGGACCAGACGATCCAACACGTTCAAGTCAATCGCCCTAACCTTCGCTGGCCCTTTCCCAAAGACATGGTCAAACGCCTGTCTCAACAAACAATTACCATGCTGAGACGTCGCTCAAAATACCTGTTAGCAGACCTGTCTAGCGGCGAGACGCTTTTGATCCACCTGGGCATGTCAGGTCGTATTCTGATTTCTGGTGATCCTATGGGCACTTTCGTCACAAACCACCCAAGTAAACAAAAGCATGACCACGTGGTGTTGGATTTTTCCAATGGTGCACGTCTGACCTACAATGACCCCCGTCGTTTTGGAATGATGGACATGTTTGAAACAGTAAAGGAAAGCAAAAACAAATATTTACACAATATTGGCCCAGAACCTTTGGGCAACGAATTTGACGCAACTTACTTTGCAGATGTTGCAAAATCTCGAAAATCTTCTATAAAAAATGTGCTGCTTGATCAGAGAATTGTTGCCGGACTAGGCAATATATATGTCTGCGAAAGTCTATATCGCACGGGTATATCACCCAAGAAAAAAGCCTGTGATCTTTCGAAAGAGCGTCTTAGTAAACTGGTTCCCCATATCCGGAAAGTCTTGGAAGAAGCTATTACCGCCGGGGGTTCCTCCTTACGCGATTTCCGTCAGGCAGACGGCGAATTTGGCTATTTTCAACATAGCTTTGCCGTTTACGGCCGCGAAGGCCAGCCTTGTCCAACTTCAGATTGTGACAGTGAAATTACACGCGTGGTTCAATCGGGACGATCCAGTTTTTACTGTCCAAAATGTCAAAAATAGGACTCAATAGTATTCAACATGTTCTGGACATGAAATTTAATTACATGTTAAAGGCCTGCTTAATCGAAACGACCGAAAGAATGTTTCATGGCCTACGAGACGATTATCGTCGAAATCGAAGATCACATCGCACTGATCACCCTCAACCGCCCCGATGCCCTAAATGCCATAAACGACCAGCTGCTGTCAGAACTCTGCGATGCGCTTGCACAGGCACAGTCTAACGAAAAGGTTCGTTGTATTGTCCTAACTGGCTCAGAAAAGGCCTTTGCCGCTGGTGCTGACATCAAGATGATGAGCAGCAAAAATTTTGTTGATGTGTTTGCCGGAGATTTATTCACCGAAGCATCAGATAAAATTGTGTCTGTAAGAAAGCCAATAATCGCTGCGGTCGCAGGATATGCTTTAGGTGGCGGCTGCGAACTGGCAATGATGTGCGATTTTATAATTTGCTCGGAAACGGCAAAGTTTGGTCAACCGGAAATAAATTTAGGTGTTTCGCCCGGCCTTGGCGGCACGCAGCGTCTGACCCGTTTTATCGGTAAATCAAAAGCAATGGACATGAACTTAACTGGACGCTTCATGGAAGCTGACGAAGCCGAAAGATGCGGTTTGGTTAGTCGCATCGTGCCAACCAAACAGCTGCTGACCGAAGCAATGGCAGCCGCAGGTAAGGTGGCTGAAAAATCAATGATCACTGTCATGGCCGTAAAGGAAATGGTCAACAGGTCCTACGAAACGACTCTCAGAGAAGGGATTTTGTTTGAAAGAAGGGTCTTTCATTCTTTGTTTGCAACTCAAGACCAAAAAGAAGGCATGGCAGCCTTTATGGAAAAAAGAGAACCACAATTCCGCGATAATTAGGCTTCAGGGCTTAAATAAGCTGCTCAACCCTGTTGACAGTGAGACGAGTCGGTCCTAAAAACCGACCTTCATAGATTCAAACCCTATCAGTGGGACAAGGTACACATGGCCAACACCGCTCAATCTAAAAAACGCGCCCGTCAGAACGAACGTAACAAAACTGTGAATAAAACACGACGTTCCCGCGTTCGGACATTCCTACGCAAAGTGGAAGAAGCAATCCTGAGCGGGAACAAAGAATCAGCGAGAGATGCTCTGCGTTTAGCCCAACCAGAATTGATGAGAGGCGTGTCAAAAGGAATTTTCCACAAAAATACAGTTGCACGCAAAATGTCCCGTCTGTCCGCAAGAGTAAAAGCTATCGGTTAAGTCGTAATAGACTTTCGTTATAATGTGGCTCTTAAGGCGCAGCTTTTTTTATTTTACCGCATTTCAGATAGATTCTTTTTGATAAATTAATGAGTCAAGAAGTAAGTTCTATTGCCCCAACTAATGTAGTGCTGATAACGTGATCTTGCGAGTCACATCGCAACCGGGGGGACGGCATTAGAAAGTAATCGAAAGATTGCGTTTTAGTCTTACATAAAGTGTGTGTCAGACAATGTTTGATTGTCGACT
Organism: Paracoccaceae bacterium; assembly: GCA_029247845.1. Taxonomy (GTDB): domain Bacteria; phylum Pseudomonadota; class Alphaproteobacteria; order Rhodobacterales; family Rhodobacteraceae; genus LFER01. Next base: position 9,765 of record JAQWKM010000087.1, read on the forward strand.
TCTCGTATATCTGGTACTGTCGAATGCTTTATAAGTTTGATATATTCCCTTAAGCTGATTTAGTTAAGAGGCTAGGTTTTACCGGAGATGAAATTTCGTGGTGCATTGTTCTTATGCTCCTTAAGCCTTTTGCGAGAGCCTGCTGCTAGGAAACGAGTAATATGGAAAAGAAGAACTGGAGCCAACTTCAGCAAACGTTAAGCAAGACGGTCGGTGAACATAATTTTTCAAATTGGATAGCCCCGCTACAATTCTCGAAGGTAGAAGATGGAATAGCAATATTTCACGTCCCAACGAATTTTCTTGGAAATTACGTATCGCAGAACTTTGGTGATTTATTGTTGTACCATTTGTCAAAAGTAGATGATGATATCCGGCGCATTTCTTTTAAAGTAGCATCTCCGTCAAAAGATAGCCCAGTGCAGCCCAGTTTAAATTCCGAAACGGACGACATTGAGGTGTATAAAAGGACGCCAAGCCTGACGACTGATGGCCAAATTCCAGGTGCGCCGCTAGATGCGCGTTTTAACTTTGATACATTTGTGGTGGGGAAACCGAACGAACTTGCGCATGCGGCATCAAAACGGGTGTCCGAAGGCGGTCCAGTCACTTTCAATCCACTGTTTCTTTATGGCGGCGTTGGCTTAGGGAAAACTCATCTCATGCATGCGATTGCTTGGGACCTTCAAAAGAAAAGCCCCGATTTAAATGTAATTTACCTTTCAGCCGAGCAATTTATGTATAGATTTGTGCAAGCTTTGAGAGACCGCAAGATGATGGATTTCAAACAACTTTTTAGGTCATTTGATGTCCTTATGGTAGACGATGTTCAATTCATTGCTGGTAAAGACAGCACACAAGAAGAGTTTTTTCACACATTTAATGCCTTGGTTGACCAAAATAAACAAATAATCATTTCAGCTGATCGCGCTCCAGGTGAAATTAAAGGACTAGAAGATCGTATTAAAAGTCGCCTTCAATGCGGTTTGGTTGTCGATTTGCACCCAACAAATTACGAACTTCGTCTGGGTATTCTACAGGCAAAAGTTGGGTTGCACAGCGCACAATATCCTGGAATAGAGATTGAAAGGTCTGTGCTTGAACTTTTGGCTTTGCGGATTTCGAGCAATGTGCGGGTTCTTGAAGGTGCCTTGACTCGTTTGTTTGCTTTTGCATCACTTGTTGGCCGTCCAATTACTTTGGACGTGGCACAGGATTGCCTCTCAGATATTCTAAGGGCATCTGAGCGTAAGATTACAGTTGAAGAAATTCAGCGAAAAGTCTCAGAGCATTACAATATCCGCCTATCAGATATGATTGGTCCTAAGCGTATGCGCTCTTACGCGAGGCCTCGGCAAGTTGCGATGTATCTATCGAAACTCCTCACCAGCCGAAGTCTTCCCGAAATTGGTCGCCGATTTGGGGGACGTGACCATACAACCGTCATGCATGGTGTAAAAAGGATCGAAGACCTTCAAATACAAGATGGTCAGGTTGCAGAGGATATTGAAATGCTTCGGCGCGCCTTGGAAGCTTGATTGCACTTAAGTTACTAAAATCTATTGTATCTCTAGGCACTCTTGCCCTTGACGTAGATTCCGTTAGCATAGAAAAGAGTAAAAAACTTTAGCTTGCCATTTTTTGGTTCAAACGGACCTGGGCGGGTAAAAAGAGGAGCAATGCTTATGAAGCTGAGCATCGAACGCAGTGACTTGCTAAAAGCCGTATCTCAAGCGCAGTCTGTCGTTGAGAGACGTAACACGATACCAATACTCGCAAATGTCCTGATCGAAGCCGAGGGCGAACACGTCCATTTCCGCGCAACCGATCTTGATATTGAGGTGCTGGACAAGGCAGTTGCGCAAGTGGAGCAGATCGGCGCAACTACTGTTTCGGCTGTCACTTTACATGAGATCGTTAGAAAATTACCCGACGGAGCGCTGGTTACCCTTAATGACGACCCGACAAAGGGTCGATTAAGCGTAGAGGCTGGGAGGTCTATATTCTCGCTGGCGACTTTGCCAAAAGAAGATTTCCCAGTCATGGCAAACTCCGAATATGCGGTAAATTTTTCAGCACCAGCCGCGTTGCTGCGCAGATTATTTGATAAGTCTAAATTTGCTATTTCAACAGAAGAGACTCGCTATTACCTCAATGGAGTCTATATGCATGTTGCAGAGTCAGAAGGCGGTCAGGTCTTAAGATGTGTTGCCACAGACGGGCATCGTTTGGCACGCGTTGATGCGCATATGCCCGATGGCGCCCTTAATCTGCCAGGTGTGATCGTTCCACGCAAAACCGTTGGAGAACTGCGTAAACTTTTAGATGATGATGAAATGCAAATCGCCGTATCTGTATCGGAAACCAAAATCCGCTTTGCGACGCCCGAGAACACTCTAACGTCAAAAGTCATTGACGGCACATTTCCAGATTATGCGCGGGTTATACCACAGGGTAACACGCGCAAAATGGAAGTTGATGCAAATGAGTTTGCAAAAGCTGTTGATCGGGTAGCGACCGTCTCATCCGAGCGCTCGCGCGCTGTTAAGCTCTCGCTTGATGAAGATCGTTTGATTTTGTCGGTCAACTCGCCAGATAGCGGTACCGCTGAAGAAGAACTGGCTGTGGCCTATGGTGATGAAAAACTGGATATTGGATTTAATGCAAAATATCTTCTCGAGATCGCCAGCCAAGTAGACCGCGAAAACGCAGTATTCTTGTTCAACTCGTCAGGTGATCCAACGATGATGCAGGAAGGCAACGATACAAGTGCCATTTATGTTGTCATGCCGATGCGTGTTTAACCTGCAGATCGGCCTTCATCACACTTCGGCTCTTGTGTTATAAAGTTTCAAGCTAGGAGCCATTGTTCCATGTCATTTGTGACGTCATTGACCCTGTCTCATTTTCGATCGCACAAACACGTCCGGCTGGAACTGGACAAAAGGCCAGTTGCGATATTTGGACCAAATGGATCGGGCAAGACAAATATCATAGAAGCAGTATCACTTTTTTCTCCGGGGCGCGGTATACGGCGAGCAAGTGCCGAGACTATGATGCGGCGCCCAGAATCTCTGGGCTGGAAAATTACTGGAAAAATTCAAACTGCTGACAGAACTTTGGAAATTGAGTCCATTTCCGAAAATGGTGCATCTCGTCAGGTGAAAATTGATGGGAAATCAACGACACAGGTTGAATTGGGCAAGCATGCGCGGGTTCTGTGGCTGGTGCCGTCTATGGACCGGCTCTGGACTGAAGGCTCTGAGGGTCGGCGCCGGTTTTTGGACCGGATCGCTCTGAGTTTTTCCCCCGAACACGCAGGACATAGTTTGACATATGATAAGGCGATGCGCGAACGTAACCGATTGTTAAAGGACCAAGTGCGCGATGCGCACTGGTATGCTGCACTAGAAAGCCAAATGGCCAAATCTGGGGTAGCTATCGATAGGGCACGAATACAGGCTGTTGAGCGAATTTCACAAGCTCAGGCCGATGCCAGCACCCAATTCCCAATAGCGGAACTAGAGCTGCAGCAAAGCGAAGGTACACGTCCCAAAACCGAGGCCGATCTGCTAACAGCATTTTCCGAAAGCAGGTTTCGTGACCTTGCCGTGGGTCGCACTATGGTCGGCCCTCATAAAACGGATATGTTCGGAGTCTATGCAGCCAAAGGTGTACCTGCAAGCGATTGCTCAACTGGAGAACAAAAAGCACTGTTGGTCTCAATCATTTTGGCAAATGCACGCGCATTGACCCAAGATCAAGGAGCTAAACCACTCATCCTTTTGGACGAAGTCTCAGCTCACCTTGACCTAGACAGACGCACAGCCCTTTACAAAGAGGTCTATGACTTAAAATTACAGGCATGGATGACCGGAACCGGGGTTGAACTTTTTTCTGAGCTCGGCAATAAGGCTCAGTTTTTATCCGTCAGCGACCAAGATGGCGCTTCGATCATTTCTCAACCTTAGCTATAGGTTAATGAGTATATCCCCTTTTGATCTTGTTTTACGCCAGTGGCCTGATGATCCTTTTTATGACCTTGGTCCAGTCTAGCTAGTCATTGCCGCCAGATCCCTTAGAGTCGGAGTTAAATCCGTATGGCGCCTTGCTTTTGGAGTCGCTGCCACAGATATAATTTGGCCCTTTATCGCGATCCTTGGAGTTACGAAATTTGCAACCATATTTAGTGCTGTCATGCCAATCTTAAAATCTGCTTCATGCCCAATTTTTCTGTTTGTGGGTGTCACTATGATCCTAAAAAAGAATAAAAATACTTTATGAATTCCAAACTGACAATATCAGGCACGTTCGCCAGTTTTACGGCCGGCCTGACCGTTATTTTGTGGAATCTAAAAGTAATTTTATTCTACTTGAGCGTCTTGCCAAGCTTCTTTGATCTCACTGAAATCACAACGGCCAATATAGTAGCCATTTTGACTTTTTAATCCCTAGTACCGGCACGGGGAAACATATCGTTGGCACGGATAGTAAGTCAGATAAAAGACTATTTTGGATCTGCAGCTTCAATGCATAAATCTTAAATTTTCTTGGGATCTCTGCTAATTTGTTTAGGCCTAATTATTCCATCGCCCTGAAGAATAAAAATAGCCTCAAACACGTGACATTTACGCGCAAAAAACTTATAGTGAGGCATAATTATAAAGGATGACTTGAATGTCCGTTAGCGAGCAAAACACTTCTGAATATAGCGCTGATTCTATTAAGGTTCTCAAAGGTTTAGAAGCAGTTCGCAAAAGACCCGGTATGTATATAGGGGATACCGATGACGGTAGTGGTTTGCATCATATGGTCTATGAAGTTGTCGATAACGGAATTGACGAAGCGCTAGCAGGTCACGCGGACCTAGTCCATGTTAAGATCCATGCCGATAGCAGCGTATCGGTGTCAGACAACGGCCGTGGAATTCCAGTAGATATTCATGAAGACGAAGGTGTTTCAGCCGCTGAAGTCATAATGACGCAGCTTCATGCAGGCGGTAAATTTGATAGTAATTCCTACAAAGTATCAGGTGGTTTACACGGCGTGGGTGTGTCGGTTGTAAATGCATTATCTGTCTGGCTTGAGCTGCGCATATGGCGCAATGACAAAGAACACTGTGCTCGGTTTGAGCATGGTGATACGACAGAACATTTGTCTGTGGTGGGGGAGGCCAACGGACGTAAAGGCACAGAGGTGCGTTTCCTCGCATCGACCAAAACCTTCTCAAACTTAGAGTATGTATTTGAGACTTTGGAAAAGCGCCTTAGAGAGCTTGCCTTTCTGAATTCTGGCGTAAAAATCCTTTTGGAAGATGAGCGGCCTGCAGAGCTTTTGAGTACGGAATTATTTTATGAAGGTGGCGTAAAAGAATTTGTGAAATACCTTGATCGCTCCAAATCTTCAATCATGCCTGAGCCGATTTATATGACGGGTGAGCGCGATGATATTGATGTCGAAGTTGCAATGTGGTGGAACGATAGCTACCACGAGAATGTTTTGCCATTTACCAATAACATACCCCAGCGAGATGGTGGCTCGCATATGGCCGGGTTTCGCGGTGCGCTAACACGAACGATCAACAACTATGCGCAAACTAGCGGTATCGCAAAAAAGGAAAAGATTAATTTTACTGGGGACGATGCCCGCGAGGGCCTCACTTGTGTGCTGTCAATCAAAGTTCCAGATCCCAAATTCTCAAGCCAAACCAAAGATAAACTTGTCAGCTCAGAAGTGCGCCCCGCCGTTGAGGGCTTGGTCAACGAAAAACTGGCAGATTGGTTTGAAGAAAACCCCGCCCAAGCGAAAATTATTGTCAGCAAAATCATTGAAGCCGCAATGGCACGAGAAGCCGCCAGAAAAGCCCGAGAACTGACGCGGCGAAAAACTGCGCTTGATGTTAATTATTTAGCTGGAAAACTCAAAGACTGTTCAGAGAAAGACCCCTCAAAAGCCGAAGTCTTTTTAGTCGAGGGTGATAGTGCTGGCGGTTCTGCCCAGACAGGCCGCGACCGTAAAACTCAGGCTGTTTTGCCACTACGCGGTAAAATTCTGAACGTTGAACGGGCCCGCTTTGACAGGATGCTGGGCAGCCAAGAGATTGGAAACCTGGTTATGGCACTTGGGACGGGAATTGGGCGCGATGAATTTGATATATCCAAACTGCGCTATCATAAAATTGTTATTATGACAGATGCCGATGTGGATGGTGCCCATATTCGGACGTTACTTTTGACCTTCTTTTATCGCCAGATGCCAGCCCTTATTGAGGGTGGTTACCTCTATATCGCTCAACCGCCACTCTATAAAGTGTCACGTGGTAAATCTGAGGTTTATCTCAAAGATCAAGCCGCGTTAGAAGAATATCTTATCCAGCAAGGTATTGAGGGCGGTGTGTTAAAGCTTGGCTCAGGCGCAGAAATGGCGGCGCAGGATTTGGCCCGCGTTGTAGAAGAAGCCCGACAACTAAAGCGGGTTCTAGAGGCTTTTCCAACCTATTATCCGCGTCATATTCTGGAACAGGCCGCTATCTCTGGAGCCTTTGTACCGGGTGCTGTTGATGCTGATCTACAAGGTACAGCCGACAAAGTTGCACAGCGCCTTGATATGATTGCTTTGGAATACGAACAAGGCTGGAACGGACGTATCACCCAAGATCACGGTATTCGTCTGACGCGGATACTGCGCGGTGTGGAAGAAATCCGTACATTGGACGGTCCAATGCTACGCTCTGGAGAGGCACGCAAGACTGGCAGCTTCACCCAAAGCCTAAAAGAGGTTTATGGCGCTCCTGCGTCTCTAGTGCGCAAGGACAGGGAACAAATCATCTTTGGGCCGCTCGACCTTTTGGACGCGATCTTCAAGGAAGGTGAAAAAGGCCTTTCCTTGCAACGGTATAAAGGCCTTGGCGAAATGAACCCAGATCAACTCTGGGAGACAACGCTAGACCCAGATGCGCGCACGTTCTTGCAGGTTCAAATCGAAGACGCTGCAGAGGCCGATGATCTTTTCACCAAGCTCATGGGTGATGTTGTGGAACCAAGGCGCGAATTTATTCAGAAAAATGCACTAAGTGTTGCGAACTTAGACTTTTAGACCACACTCATCAATTTGGCGGGTTCGTTCCGCAGCGTGATCAGGTTTTAAAATTCACCTGCTGCTTAACACTAACGCGTAAATTTTTTGTGCTTGATCCGCTTGGGTTCCAGTGCATCTACTCCTAGGCGGCGCTTCTTGTCTTCTTCATAATCCTGAAAGTTTCCCTCAAACCATTCAACATGGGCTTCACCTTCAAAGGCCAATATATGAGTGCAAATCCGATCAAGGAAAAATCGATCGTGCGAAATGACGACAGCACAGCCGGCAAAGTCGACAAGTGCATCTTCAAGCGCGCGCAGCGTTTCCACGTCAAGATCATTTGTCGGTTCATCAAGCAAGAGAACATTGCCACCCTCTTTCAGAAGGCGCGCCATGTGAACACGGTTGCGCTCTCCGCCTGAGAGAAGGCCAACTTTCTTTTGCTGATCGCCACCTTTGAAGTTAAAAGAAGAACAGTATGCGCGTGAATTGACTTGTGCATCGCCCAACTCAATAATTTCTGCACCCCCTGAAATGGCTTCCCAAACAGTATCACCTGCGGCAAGGTCATCACGCGACTGATCGACGTAAGACAGTTGGACTGTATCACCATATTCGATTGAACCGTTATCAGGGTTTTCCTGTCCAGTCAGCATTTTAAACAGAGTTGACTTACCTGCGCCGTTTGGTCCGATAACACCGACAATACCACCCGGAGGTAAGGCAAATGTCAGACCTTCGATCAAAAGCTTATCACCCATGGCCTTTTGCAAACCGTCCATTTCAATCACTTTATCACCAAGCCGCTGACCGTTTGGAATAACGATTTGAGCGCGGCCAATTTTTTCACGCTCTGACTGGCCTGCCAACTCGTTATAGGCATTGATCCGGGCTTTCTGCTTGGCTTGACGGGCCTTTTGCCCCTGTTGCATCCACTCGAGTTCGCGCTCAAGCGTTTTCTGTTTAGTTTTATCTTCGCGCGCCTCATGTGCAAGACGCTTTGCTTTTTGTTCCAACCAACTGGAATAGTTGCCTTCATACGGCATACCACGCCCACGATCGAGTTCTAGAATCCAGCTTGTTATGTCATCAAGAAAATACCGATCGTGTGTCACAATCAGGATCGTCCCCTTATAATCAATCAGATGCTGTTGTAGCCACGCGATAGTCTCCGCATCAAGGTGATTGGTCGGCTCATCCAAAAGAAGCATTTCCGGTGCTTGAAGCAGCAGCTTGCACAAAGCCACACGACGACGCTCACCCCCTGACAAAGAGACAACATCAGCCATATCATCCGGACATCGCAATGCTTCCATTGAGACATCTACCTGACTGTCTAAATCCCAAAGATTTTCAGCGTCAATTTTATCCTGAAGATCAGCCATTTCGTCCGCCGTCTCGTCAGAATAGTTCATCGCCAGATCATTATACCGATCTAAGATCTCTTTTTTTGCTGAGACCCCAAGCATGACATTGTCGCGCACATTGAGCGTTTCGTCTAAATGGGGTTCTTGTGGAAGATACCCAACCTCAGCCCCCTGAGCGGCCCAAGCTTCACCTGTGAAATCCTTATCCAGACCAGCCATGATTTTCATCAATGTAGACTTACCCGCACCATTGGCCCCAACAACCCCAATTTTTACACCCGGAAGAAAGGATAACCGTATATTTTCAAAGCACTTTTTTCCACCTGGATAGGTCTTGGAAACCCCGTCCATGTGGTAAACATACTGATAGGATACCATAATAAAACTCCGCGAGATTAAGATTGTCTGCTTAAATAGCGAAGAGCTTGCTCAGGGGCAACGGCTGAGTGTAATTTTACCCTATTTTTCTTAATTTTATTCCGTGAAAACTCATTTTTGGCCAAGGCTTTCTTTTCGGGTTTAATTCGGGTTAGGTATGAGCCAAATTAAGGAAATCGTGGATGAAAACAAAAACTGTTGGTCTATTAGGTGGCTCCTTTGATCCAGCACATGCCGGCCATGTCAATATTACCAAGGCAGCTCTTACCCGCTTTGATCTTGATGAGGTCTGGTGGTTGGTAAGTCCCAGAAACCCCCTAAAGATCAAGAATCATGCATCTTTTACCGCGCGCATCAAGTCTGCCTCCCAAATGATCCAGCACCCACGCGTGTATGTGACAGGCATTGAGAGTAGGATTGGAACAACCTACACTGCGGATACTTTGTCTGCCCTGACGCATAGTTTTCCTAAAATACAATTTGTCTGGCTAATGGGCGCGGATAACCTAGTCCAATTTGATCAATGGCAGCAATGGGAACGGATTATGTACACAGTCCCGGTCGGTATTCTGGCCCGCCCAAGCAATCGCCTCGCTCCACTCAGCGCACGAACTGCACGCATATATCGATCTTATAGAATCCCAATGCACCAAAGTCGGCTGCTGGCCAAATCCAAAGTGCCCAGTTGGTGCTATGTCAATCTCCCGATGAGCCATTTGTCGTCAAGCGCGCTACGAAACGGGGACGGTCCATGATCTTGCCGATATTCGCAGCATGCAATGATAACAGTCATCCCAAATCATGAGAGTACGTTTGGCCAATATCTAGATATGAAGACACCCAAAATCGCCGCAGTTATGATCTTTAAATAGACAAACGGTTCCATTCTTGTCGCAGGTGTCAACTTATAAGCCATAATCACGAGCAAATTTGCCAACATGGATATTACGCCTGAGATCAATGCCCAAACCGGGATCTTAGGATTGACGGTCAGTATGTTAAAGGGAGTAAACGGCATAAGCGCTATCGCGCCAAATAATAGTTGGGAAAATTTGAGCCCAAGAGGTGTTCCAAGATCCCTAAGAGCGCGCAACATTGTAAGAAAAACTCCCTAACACAATCCGGCAAAGGCTGCAAAAAATAACTTTGTATCCATATCTTTGGTTGGCTGAGTAAGAATAATGACTCTATAACGCCTCCCACAACCAAGGCTGTATGGAATGGGCTAACGGCCTCATTTAAGAAAATAACTGCCAAAATATAGCTGATAAGCAGACCAACAAAGAAAATACAGTAGACAGTCGTTATTGGAACACTCAATAACGCTTGTAAAGTTGACGTAATCCCAATGACCAGAACAAGGGCAAGTGTCAAAATTCGCTAATACAACAAAAGACTAAAGATTTTTTATCTTCATCGGTCATAAGCTTTCCTGCCGCATCCCCCATATTAATAAGCGACCTAGCAACCGATGGTAAGATAAATAATGGCCAGCTAAACGGCATCCTATATTTGGTGGAATCTGGAGATCAAATACTTGATAAAGTTGCGTTTAACAGCTTGGCCATTGATCTTAAAGACAGCGGGATACGATATGTGAGAGACCGTTTCTTTTTTTAATTCAGGCGATATTTCGCATATCAAGCTAATCGATAAAAAACAGTC
>JAQWKM010000090.1 GCA_029247845.1 Paracoccaceae bacterium
CATAGACTATGTAGATGGGCCGCATAATATGATCGAAATGATTGAGCATCTTTGCGTTCGCTATGACACGGAAAACGTCTGCAGAGCCTATTCAGGTTCCATCGCACATCAGGAATTTGGATCCTGAGAGGATCGTCCTAAATTTTGTGTCTTTAAAACTTAATCGAGTGCGTCCAGATGAAATCTAAGCGATTAAGCAGAACTTATATATATCTACTGAGTGAGCGGAATGAAAACTTATGTAAATTTCAACCATGGCGACAGGTGGAATTATCCTTTCAAGTTCAATTGTAGATGAAAATTGGGCCTTGATAAAAACTCTTTTGTCAAGCGTGCATGCCTCTACTGCAATCGATCTTGAAAGAAAGACGACTCGCGATTGAGTGGATATCAGGGACCGTTAAATGGTTAGCCGAGGAAAGTGGTATTGATACACATTTGAACTCTACGGTCTAAGGCTTAGTTTTGACGCTCAAACATAGTCGTAGTCGATAATCTTAAAAAAATCATATCAAAATATTCATAAAAAACTAAATTTCTTGTGCCTCTATCTTGCCGCGCCTCTTGCTACGACATAGCCTACCTTGGTACCGAAGGAATGTGCCTTTATCATTTGGCGCCAATAACGATAATTCCACTGCATAGATACTCCTGACAAGATAAGAGCCCTTCTGGAGCCTGACGCTAATTTTCACAGCAAGCTGAGAAATAGTACTCTATATTCTTAAAGAGACAACTTATGACTAAAAAGGAGGATCATTCACCTATTATTATCGTGAAGTCTTCCGTTACGTTTAATTAGCAGAAATCCAAACTGCCATTGAATAAAATATTTCTCTGTTCTTTAGTCTGTTCTGCCTGTTGGCGAATAATTCTCGCCCAAAAGGAGATCGCTTGTCCCGTTTTAACGCTTTCTTAGGAGCCTTTTTTACCCAATTTACGGTCATCGGGTTGATGTTCTCTTTTGGCGTCTTTTTTAATGAATTTGAAAAAGAATTCGGTTGGTCGCGGACATTGCTGTCGAGTTGTGCGGCAATCGCTTTCTTTATGATGGGCATTTTAGCACTCATAGCGGGTCGCGTAAGCGACCGATACGGTCCTCGTCTCGTCTTAAGCTTTACTGGTATTTTATATGGTATCGGCTTTGCTATGATTTCACAGGTCTCACAACCCTGGCATTTAATATTAATTTTTGCCACATTCATCGGTTTGGGCATGGGCACACATGACGTCGTCACCCTCTCAACAATTGCCCGATGGTTTCCCAATGGCCAAGGTTTAATTACTGGTCTTGCAAAAGTGGGTACAGCTCTGGGCCAGATGATTTTGCCCCCACTTTCCGCTCTTTTGATCTTATATTATGATTGGCGCATAGCAGTTATTTGTCTGGGCATTCTGGCAGCGGCTCTTTTGGTTTTTTCAGCTTTGCTAATGACACATCCTGAAGAAAAGAAAGAAGAACTAGGCGTCCACGCCCAACCAGATCCAAGAGTGGGTAATCCACGCCAAACTAGAGCTTTCAAACAGCTTTGTCTGATCCAGTTTTTATTTTTTCCAACATTAATGACAATCCCAACGCATATCGCAGTCCATGGGATTGATTTAGGTATGACACCCGCAAAAGCTGCACTTTTTTTAACATCTATTGGCGGCGCAAGTATTGCAGGTCGATTAATAGTTGGTTTATTCTTAGATCATATGGGCAGTAAGAAAGCCTATGTTGCCTGTTTCATTCCAATTATAATGAGTTTGTTTGCGCTCTTAAAAATCAACCAGTATGAATTCCTATTTGGAATTATGGCACTCTATGGGTTTGGGCATGGAGGATTGTTTGCTGTGGTTTCGCCAACTGTCGCAACTTATTTTGGCATGAAGGAACATGGCGCACTTTTTGGCACCATACTATTTTTTGGAACTATTAGCGGTTCGATAGGCCCCATCTTTACCGGCTTTGTTTTTGACCACTTTGGAAGTTATGACATAGCTTTCTGGAGCCTGCTTGGACTGATGTTGACCGGATTAATCTTGGTTCTAACTTTACCATCAAAAGGCATTGACGTTGAGAAGGACCAATAAAATTTTCAATTGCTTACAAAAATAGGTTTATATTTTATCTAAACCCCTTTTAGTTAGCTAATAAGCACAATGTTTTAAAATAAGTCTGCTTAAGGACAGATCAGTCAACAAACTAGATAGTCCTTTTAGAAAGAAGAAAAAAAGAAGGCTCATTTCTATTTGTGAACTACAAAATTCATTTACATTTTGACAGTGTTAAGTCTGACAAAATGAGCTAGTATGTTAGGTAAAAGGGTTAGAAATGAAGAATACTCAGGACCATTTCATGCGCATTATTCTCACCGCACTTTTGCTTATCTTTGCGACGCAAGCTTCGTCAGATTATAACGACGGCGATAAGTTTCGATGTAAGTCTCAACTCGCAGTGAAGGTGTTTCAAAAACCCCATCAACTTAGTGAAATGAAACCTCAGGAGTTTACTTTAACCATTGCTGCAACCTCGATTAAAATTTATTCTAAGGCTCATTTTTCGTCGACAAATATGAAAGTACACTACCTGGTCAACAGCTCCTTAGCAGCTTACAACGAATACAGCAGCTTTAGCCTTGATCTAGGGAAATTCCACTATGCCGACGCCTATTCGTATGGCGCGGCTTTGATAACGGGAACCTGCGAAAAGCTGTGATCAAACTAAACTGCAAATGCCGCTTTAATACAAATAAACAATGCGCGTTATAAACGGCGTAATCTGGGCAAATAACGATAGTTACAGGATATATTTTTCCAACGTCTTTTTAGCGCAAAAAATTAAACCACTACTTCCATTAATTTGATTGAAGCTCTCCCCAACTAGGTTTAAGGCACGGAAAATGTTTGGTATATGCGATCGGCTTGAACGTCTCGTCACAATGGAGAAAAAATGCAAACAGACAAATTTGGTTTCGGGACCCAGATCCGTAAGTCTCCCTTTTTTGATGCTACCATTCGTTGGGGTGCAACAGAGTTTTCTGTCTATAATCATATGTATATTCCTCGCGACTTTGGATCTACAGAGCAAAACTTCTGGAACCTAATCAATGACGCTATTTTGTGCGACGTGGCAGTTGAACGTCAGGTCGAAATTACTGGACCAGATGCCGCAACTTTCATGCAAATGTTAACACCGCGTGACCTTTCCAAGTTGTCCGTCGTTCAATGCAAATATATACTTGTCATAAATGCAGACGGCGGTATTTTGAATGACCCTGTGTTGCTACGTTTAGCCGAAAACCACTTTTGGATGTCGCTGGCGGACAGCGATATTTTACTATGGGCCCAAGGCGTTGCTGTTAACTCAGGACTAGACGTAAAAATCTGTGAACCAGATGTCTCACCTCTCCAATTGCAAGGTCCAAAATCAGGTGAGATCATGACAGCTTTGTTTGGTGAAAGAATTATGGAACTGCGGTATTACTGGCTTATCGAAATTGAGCTAGATGGTATACCGCTCGTTGTATCAAGAACAGGTTGGTCCAGTGAACTTGGATATGAGATATATCTCAGAGACGGATCACTTGGCGACACTTTATGGGAAAAAATCATGGCGGCAGGAGAGCCCTTTGGTCTAAAACCTGGGCACACATCCTCCATAAGGCGTATCGAGGGTGGAATGCTATCCTATCATGCTGACGCAGATATAAATACGAACCCATACGAGCTTGGTTTGGATCGGCTTGTCAATCTTGATATCGAAGCCGAATTTATAGGTAAGGCTGCACTGTCGCATATCCGCGATAATGGTGTTAACCGCAAACAGGTTGGACTGTTCATTGAAGGCGAACCGTTATCAGGTCCAAACACAACGTTCTGGCCATTAATTCAGCGCGGAAAAGTCGTTGGGAAAGTAACGTCAGCAATCTATTCACCTAGGCTGAAACAGAACATAGCTTTGGCTATGGTTTCTACCGGCTGTGCCAAACTGGGGACAAAACTGGAAGTCTCTATGTCATCTAAATCTGTGCAAGCAACTATTGTCCCGAAACCATTCTATGATCCCAAAAAGAAGATTGCTAGCATTTAAGACAATATGCAAACTAGCTTTGTACAGAGATTGATCCAAAATGTGATAACAAAAAGATTGCTCAAACTACTCCTTAAGAGCGATTGAGGATTAGAGGAATGTTTGGCAAAAGAGCACTATTATTGACGTTTTTAATTTTTGCTGCATCGCAAGCGCATAGCACGTCCGATTATGAAATACGTCCCAGAACACTGACAGGTTTAACTTATAAAATTACCAGTGTGCCTTTCCACGCGAAATTTTTTTATCTAACAAAGCAAATTTTTAATAAACTTCAAGCATTCGAAAAAATCTAAGCTCGCGCTTGAGTTTGATACAACAAAAAGCTCAGAAGGGTTTTATCTTGCAACACAAGCAATGCTTGGCAACACAGTTTTGGATTCACAAAACTATCCAACCATCAATTTCTTCGGCACTGATATTAGTTTAACAGACGGCCAATTTCTACTCGCCGGAATGGCAACAATTAAAGGCATCACAGATCGTATAGAAATTTCAGTTTATCTCAAAGAAGACATTAAAAATATCAGACAGCACCAAAAGAAATTTCATTTTTATTCAGTGCATCTTTCAGTAGAAAAAGATTTAAAGCAAATGGCTATTCAAACCTTTTTGAAGACACAATAGAATTGCGTGACGAGGTTGTGTTGAAGTTAAAGAAGGACTGAGTCAATCGCTAGAATACCTGATTTTAGATGGATGTTCTCAATAGATTATAATGGCAAGGTCAATTCCATATTTAAAATATTTGCACTCAGGTAATGTTACCATCGGCTCAAACTTATTTATACCGATGAATAATAAACTATAGAAGTTAATTTTCTTTAAAAATCAAAAAAAAATATAACATGATACCAGCCAAACGCTTACTCAATTTTGGAAGTTCAGAAGATGTTAAAAGACCAAGCTCTAAAATTATTTCGTCAGCTTAACAGAAAAAAGACTGCTCAAGTGATATCGCCATTAGCAGTATTTCCTCTCACTGCTTGTGGGGGTACAGGTTCGGATAAAGCTGATGACAGTACCTCAACGGGTAGAAATCAAACATCCTCATCTGCTTCAACGAACAGTTTGTATTCTAGCGGTGATTTCGTCAACGTATCGATTGGTTCAAATACCCAATTATTTGATAGAACCTTGGAGACGTACGGAATTAAGCTGGTAATAAGTGGCGATGTTGGATCCCAGAAAGCAGTTCCGAATGAGTGGGCATATAAAACTGCTCAAACAATTAAACTGATGCTCAATCCAGATGCAGAGGGCATAAACAAAGTTGCTCAGGAAAATGTGGTGCGCACGCTTAAGGGGGAGGACGGTACTTGGCATGAGGGTATGCCCACTCTTCAACGGGTGATGAAAGGCGGAGGAGATGACTATGCTCCCCAATCCTTTAAAGGATTGGGGAGCATATGGTGGCGATATTGATACCTTATTCAATACGCACATGGATAATGATATGGTTTGGTATCAAAATAGCAGTCACGGTGCAGTAACTACTGAAGGCGACATTGACATACAGGAATTAATGGAACACTTAATGCATATAATTCATTTGTATGGTGTTCGCGGCGGCGTGGAAGGATCAACCGCAGCTTTAAAAGGAACAGAAGAAACCGATATTAATTACGAAACAAGCGAACTCTGGCTGACTATGCAGGAAGCAATCGCAAACGGTGTTTATGATATAAGTGGATATGGAGATGCGCCTGCACATTTCGTAATCACAAAAGAATATACTTATTTGCTCAATTTTAATATGTAGGAGTTTGGTTCTGAATTTTGGCCTGATGGCGGTTCCCTTGCCCCTGAATGGGCCGATAGCGCTCGGACAGTTGATGGTATTCAGGCCAATAATCCATTGGGCTACGCACTCTTCCAGAAGTATTTTGATCCAGTTCTTTCCAAACCCGACGCAGGGACTTTGCGAAATATGTTTCAAGATAACGACAGTGGGCTTTCTGGCTATGTACCCGACAGCGCTTCCTCATCATCGTATATAGTTCCGTCAAGTGGCTACCAAAACCAAGTAATAAGATCAGATAACGTCGAAGAAGTTTCCCAAAACGACGTTATGTTCACAGAGATGGGTATTATAGACGGTCCGTCGTCCATAATTATGTAGCAATGAGACCATTTAGAGCAATAGACTAAGCTCTCTATCCGGTATCTTCTATTAGTGATTGGCTGGCGTGTCGCGTAAATATTCTACGCTTTATTCGCTTTTTAAGGGCATCCACATTTGCTCCAAGCACCAATAATGCAGGCGTTGCTAGTAAAGTAAGTATGGTTGCAAAAGTTAACCCACCCGCAATTGTACTAGATAAATCTGTCCACCACTGCGAAGACGGTGCTCCTGACAAAATACTTCTATTCCCGAACTGGATAGTCAACCCAAACACCATCGGCAACAGCCCCATAATAGTAGTTACAGCCGTCAGCAAGACAGGTCTGAACCGTGCGAGACCCGCATGAAATGCAGCATTCTTTGCCTCGTAGCCCTTTGCACGATACTCATTAAACGTATCGATCAAAACTATATTGTTATTCACGACAACGCCCGCCAATGCGATTATCCCCAAGCCTGACATAACAACGCCAAAAGGTCGATCCATCAGCCATAATCCTAAGATTACACCACCAGAAGACAAGATAATCGCCGACATTGTTACAAACGTTTGCCACACAGAATTAAATTGGATCATCAGCACTAGGATCATCAGGCACATCGATAAAGAAAACGCCTGAGCAAAGAATGCGCTTGTTTCCTCAATATCTTCGCTTTCACCACCAAAAACAATAGAACTGGAAAGAGATATGTCCGGACTGTCCACTAAAGCGCCTTGAAGCGTTTCCAATTGTGTGGCCGGCAAAAGACCTTCTTCCACATCAGCATCGATAGAATAAAATCGCTTGCCATTCTTGCGCTCGATATCACCGCCCTTAGGCCGCGGCATCAATTTAGCAAAGACCGACATCGGTACATAATCGCCAGAAGCGGTCGGAATACGAAGATCTTCCAAATGATCCAGATTACGTTGATAGCCTGGGAAACGCAATTTTATGTCCAATTCGTCATCGATATCATCAGGTCTATAGTCAGAGATACTTACACCTTCCGTGAGTAGCTTAATCATATTTCCAAGCGCATCTATCGATACTCCATGGCGGCTTGCTGCGTCACGGTCAAATTCTATGGTCCACTCGATACCCGGCAATGGGCGCGTATCTTTGATATCTACAAATCCTCCGATTTCAGCCATTAAGCGAACAACATTGTCTGTAGTCATTGCAGCCTGTTCTAGATTATTGTCAAATATCTCAATATGGATCGGCGCCCCACCACCTGGCCCGCCTTCTTCTGCCTGAATGTTAACTTTAATGCCCGTTACGCCTTCTAGCCTTCTGCGCATCTCATCCATTAAAATGCTTGCTTTTTCTCGTTTTTGCCAGTCGTCAAATACAGTCCGTATGGACCCAATTGAGTCCCTGGGAGCCGAGTCATCAGATCCTAATTTTGCATATTTCGCAGAAACACCCTCCAAATCGAGCACTCGACTTTCTGCCTGACGCAAAAGATCGTCGCGTTCATCCGCTGCGAGATCACCCCGTGCCAACACTTGAATTGCAGCTTGTTCTGGTTCCACATCGGGGAAAAAGGTCACCCCTAACCCAGCCGAAAAATACCCACCGAAGGCCACAACCATAAAGCCCACGACAAACAATACCACGAGCATGGGGTACCGAATAGCCCGCTTGAGAATCCAGCGGTAGGAACGCGGGGCTGAGTGCAGTGTTGCGCTACCGACCATCACCTTTTTACCAAATATACCTCCCAAGACGGGGATGAAAACTAACGCCATCAGCAAGGATGCAGAGAGGACACAGATCACAGTAATTGGTAAAAATTTCATAAAGCTGCCAACGATGCCCGGCCAAAACAAGAGCGGCAAGAACACCATTAACGTCGTTACAGTTGATGCAATGATTGGCCAAGCCATACGCACCGCACCTTCGCGATATGCAGTCGCGCGATCCACCGACTGAGCAATCCTTCGGTCGGCATATTCAACAGTTACTATAACCCCATCTACAAGCATACCCGCGACAAGAATGAGCGAAAACAGCACGACAATATTAAGCGTAATACCCATGTTGTAGAGAAAAGCTATCCCTATTAGAAAGCTGCCGGGGATAGCTAATGCAACGAGGGCGGCATTTTTTAAGCCAAGGCTTGCCACCACGACAATCATAACGATCAAAACGGCCGCAGTTACGTTATTGCCAAGATCACTGAGGGTTGATCGCACATTCTTAGATTTATCCAAAAGGTAATTTACTTTGACATCGCCAGACATCAACATAATTTCCGTATCGATAATCTTACGCGTCATCTCTGCAACTTCTATTAAATTGGCTCCAACGCGCTTCTTAATATCCAAAACCAAAGAGCTCTCACCGTTGACACGCGAACGGTTATCTGCATCGACAAACCCACGGCGGACTGTTGCAATATCATTGAAATGGATAGTGGTCCCATCACCAATTTTTATCGGCAGATTCATTAGATCTTCGATAGTTTCAATAACACCAGGAACTTTGAGTGCAAGCCGCCCGGCGCCAGTGTCGATTGAGCCTGCTGTGACGAGTTGGTTGTTAGCAGCCACTAAGCCAATGACTAAAGCGGGATTAAGACCATAACTTTCCATCGCCCCAGCATCGATGAGAACTTCGACCATCTCTTCGCGGTCCCCGCCAATCTCGACTTCCAGAACGCCGTCAACCGCTTCCAGTTTATCCTTTAAGTCTCGCGCTGCTAAAATTAGCAACTTTTCTGTCACATTTCCATAAATAGCCGCTGTCAAGATTGGAAAAAGTGAAAGAGAAATCTCAGTAATCTTGGGATCATCCGCATTTGGAGGCAAATCTGATTTAGCGTCATCTACGGCTTTACGAACGTCTTCAAGAACCAAATCAATATCTTCACCAGCTAGAAATTCGAGCGTGACTGAAGCATATCCTTCGGTCGCAGCGCTGGTCATTTTATCTAGGCCAGCAACCGAGCGCAGTTGTTTTTCCAGCGGCTTAACTAAAAGCTTTTCCGCATCAGTGGGTGAGATGCCCGAATAACTGACCGAGACATATGAGATAGGGATATCTATATCAGGCTCTGCTTGTTTTGGGATATTGATCCAGGCATTCAATCCAACGCCAAATATTATCATGATCATAAAAATAATGGCGCCAGGCCGTTTAAAGGCCGCATGAATGACAGCTTGCATCACTTTGTTTCCCCGACGATTTCGTAGGCAACTTTTATCCCATCACTCACAAAGGCCTGCCCCATGCCCAAGATCAATGCACCATCTTGCAGGCCAGATACATAAGCGGCGTTACCAACGGTTTGTGTCACGATTACTGGCACGGTTTTGACAACCCCGTCAGCAGCCACTGTTTTAACGCTGAGCAAACCTGCCTCATCCACGTTAAGATGCGCTGGAGATATTTTGAAAGCGGGCACATAAGCAATGATAACACTTACGCCAGCACTCATTCCAGCGCGCAAAGTCCCGTCAGAATTGTCAAGTAGTATTTCAACATTAAAAGTTCGCGTTGCTTGGTTGGCAGAGGTCGCAATTTTATTCACTTGTCCCTTTCTCTTACCAGCACCATCAATGTCTAGATCAACGTTATCGCCAATCCTTATTTTACTGATCTGGGTCTGGGGTATTGGGGCATCCAGAATAAGCGACTTCAACCCAATAAGACGGGCAACAGGAGCGTTTTCGCCAACAGTCTCTCCAACTTCGACATGAAATTCCTCCAGCCAACCACTTTTGGGCGCTTTCACCGTGGTAAAGTTCATTTGTTCTTGGAGCATAGAAATACGCGCATCAACAGCTTTTATACCGGCGTAAGATGTCGAAAGTTCAAATTCTTCTGACAAACTTTGCAACTCGATCAACCGCATTTCTGCTGCTTTAAGCTCGGCCATTTGCTGCAGCTTAGCAATCGGTTTTTTAACCCCCCGCTCAACCAGCTTTTCAGTCGCTTCATAATTGCTACGGACCGCTTCTAGGTCTGCGCGCGCGGCTGCAAGTTGTGCGACCCACGCGCCATCTTTACGGAACCGTTTCTTTATCTCTTCGTAGGCTGCCACTGCAGCTCTGCGTTCCGCGCGAGCCGCATCCAAATCAGCGTTCAAAGTTCCTTTATCAAGCTCAAGCAAAGTTGCGCCGGTCTCAACCCAGCCACCTTCAATGGCTGTGCGCGCCGCAACAAAGGCATTTCGCCGACTAATAACGTCAATATCAAAACCAGTACGGGTTACACCACGCGCCCTGATTTGTATTGGGACACGCTGATTGACCACTTTTAGCGCTTGAGTAATCAAGTTCGGCACGATCTTTTCATCTTCTCCCGTTTCAGAAAATGCAAAATCGCTCTCAAAGGGAACAACTTCTTCAGAAACCCCAATTATATTGTCTGAGTACATCCAACCGACAACGAGACCAGCTATGATAAACGCCGAAATATATGACATACGAATCTTCATTTATTTTTCTTTAATCCTGAATTTAACAATACCAGATACCCAGTATAACGCCGAAACCAAAAATAGAATTCCGACTATCCTAGTTTACATTTGCATCTAACAGATTGAAGAACAGAAAAAAAGCCGATCTGCGATTTTCTATATTTTGCTTCAGAGATATCTTATTTTGCTGCATCATCCCAAATACCTTTTATCATATCGCGGTTTTCAGACGCCAGCGTGAATATATCATGGCCCCATTGCAAACTGATCATCCCAAAAAACGCCGGTTATATCAACTTGGTATACATGTGATAGAGTGCATATAGTGGTTTGAATACCAAACTCAAGTTCACAACATGCTCCATTATATTTTGAGCAAGTGTAAAAGGCGCTTAAAATGTCGCTTGCGCAGAGTCTCACCCAAGCCAAGACAGACAATACCGTCAGGCAATTCTTTAGAAACAATCGATGTGCTATAACGCGATCCGACAACTTGAATTAGAATTTTTTCCCCACTTTTATTTGTTGCAAAACCCTTTGCGCGAGCAATATTTGGGTAGTCTTTGGCTAACGTCTGAGCCAACTCAAGAACATCAATATTATGCTTTGGAAGCAATGTCAGCGTAGATGGCCCAGCAGCATCTTGGTGCGCACCCTTGGCATAAATTCTCTGGACACAATGGCCCAAAACGATGTCGCGTTCCACTTTGCCATAGGTGATAGGTATAATTGGCGCATTTTCATTTTGCAAGGCGAGCCAACTAGATGTCACCCGCACTTCTTCTTCTGTTACAAGATCAATTTTGTTCAAAATCAACAGATCTGCAGCTTGGAGTTGAGCAAGTATAGTATCGCTCATGTATTTATCGCGCGCTGCTTTTTGGATGGTCTCAGCATCTGCCAAAATAACAATCCCATCCGGTAAAACGCCGCTTACCAACCCAACAGACCACATAATTGCCTCAGGTCTAGCAACTCCAGAAGCCTCAATCAGAATGTGGTCAATAGGTTGGTTCATCGCGCTCAGCTGCGATAGCGCAGCTGAAAGATCGCTACCAAAAGAGCAACAGATACAGCCACCTGCGATCGAGATAACCTCGTCGTCAGCGGCTTCGATTAAATCTTTGTCAATTGGCAAAGCTCCAAATTCATTTACCAATACCGCCAACTTCTGGCCGTCGGCATTGCGTAACAAATGATTGACCAATGTCGTTTTACCAGCACCAAGATATCCACTTAGCACTGTAACTGGTATTCCAAGCCCAGCCAAATTCATAATTTTTTCGCTTGGAAAACACGTCCACCTTGGACCGTGCCCCAGATTTCGATATCCTTAATGTTTGCACCACCAATATCTATGGGGTCTTGCTCTAAAACTGCAAAGTCAGCCTTTTTACCAATTTCTACAGACCCGATTTCACCGTCCAAATGTAGGGTGTAGGCCGCCCCCAAAGTGATTGCATAAAGAGCGTCTTGAATAGATATTTTCTCACCATCGCCCTGAACGCGTCCTGAGAGGGTAAGACGATTAACTGCGCACCAAGCAGTAAATAAGGGCGCTAGCGGTGTGATGGGCGCATCGGAGTGAATAGCCATAGGTACACCCATCTCTAGTGCTGTGCGACAGGCGTTCATTCTTCTTGCACGTTCCGGACCAACAGTTAAACGATAATGCTCATCCCCCCAATAAAAATGATGGTTGGCAAAAAGATTCACGCACATTTTCATGTTTCTCATTCTACGAAATTGCGCCGCATCGGCAAGTTGGCAGTGTTGAAGCGTAAAGCGGTGATCTACACTTGGGACCTCGTTAAGCGCTGGAGCCAGAGTATCAAGCGCCATTTCAGTCGCTTCGTCGCCATTGGTATGTGTGTGAACTTGAACACCATTGGCAAGAGCCAAACGATAAAGTTCTCCAAGTTGTTCTGGCAAAGTATACCAAAGCCCGTTGGGCGCACCGTTAAAATACCCCGGCCATCTCATACGCGCTGAAAATCCTTGAATTGAACCATCTGCAACTGCTTTGATCCTTCCTAACCTAAGCTGGTCAGTCGACCGCTCTTTCAGCGATAACACCAAATCGATAGTGTCTTTGGCAGAAGCACCCATAAAAATGCGCAATGGCACTATGCGCGCTGGAAAAGTAGGATGCTCTGTAACTTCGAGCATCTTATCAACGCTTTCCTCTGTGATGCGCGCGGCAAGATCAGTTATCGTGGTCACCCCACTGCGTACACAGATTTTACCGAAAGCGCGCAGCGCATCTGCGTCTCCCTCCATTGAAGCACGGTCAAATCCAACATATTTGCTTACCGGGCCAATAGCATCAGGTCCATAAAGTTCACCTGTAGGCAATCCATCCTTATCCAAAGGAATCCCAGGATGATTTATACCGGGTCTTAAAAGGTCGGCTAGTTCCAAGGCTTTGCTATTTACATTCAATATGTGACCGGAGGCATGTAGAACACCCACCGGCCGTGTGGCAGAGACTTGATCTAAGTCGCTGCGTGTCACCCGTTGATTATCCATGTAAATTGGATCGAATTGCCAACCTGCCAGTGGAAGGGCGGGGTATTTCAATTTACTTTCCGCCACCTGCAGGAGTTCGATCACATCAGCAATCGTTTTGCTCCCCTGCCACATATTTCCATCTGGGTCCGCCCGATCAAAATATCCACAATACACATGTCTCCAAAGTGCGCCTGCCATCACATGTGCATGGCCCTCGACTAATCCCGGTATCAGGATTTTATTATGAAATGTTTCATCCAGCGTATAATCGTCCCAAATGGCAAGTTCTTCCAAGGTTCCAGTACTCAATATACGGCCTTCCCGAACGGCAACATGGGTTGTTTCAGGTTGGTTTGGATTCATAGTAATAATTTTTTTTGCGCTAAAAATACGTATCTTGCCCATTACATTTTTCCTAAAATCATATCTTGTATATTAAATAGCCGACATCAATCCAAAGATCTTAATTTTCATATTTATTGAAATAAGGCTTACTCAAGGTTGATCGCATTATTAGCATTCATTAATATCAGTTTTCCATCCGGTGTACTGAGCGGTATCACTTTATCTTCTGAGACAGCGCACAACGCGTGCGCATTTACATTGCCATCTTCTACGTCGACTTGTAGATCAACAATACAGACTTTCAACTTATCTAGTACTTTGAGCACTCGCATGAATTATTCCCATTGCTACCACTTATAATGTTTGCCTTTAGCAAAAGGCTAAGGCTTAAGTCTTAATTCTGCTTATGAAAACTGTATGACATGTCTCCTAAATAATAAAATGAACCCCTGTGCGTTGCATTAATCTGATCATGAAACTTGATAAGAGACTCTAAATTTCGCACCGCGGGCTCATAGCTCGGATAAAAAGCCTGTGATATAAGCGACGTGGGGCCTTTCGGAATATTGACTACAAGCTGCGCCGTCAGAAAAGCAGCTTCCCTAATATGATGGTAATAAGTCTGACATTCGGAAACAACTTCTTCGTTTGCAAACTCACGCATACTTACACGACCAATACTCATTAAACCCTCAAAATATAACTGTGTATGATATACAGACTATATTTTACAGCAATCTATTAAAATGGATCCTTTTGGACCAAACTGCGCTTTTCACATTGTAGTGAAATACAGATATTCAATATAAAAGACTAGTTTTTAAACCATCTTGTTGATTTAAGATTTTGCCGCATGGAAAATCTACTATTCTAGTATATCAATTTAGGCCACATTATATATGTTTTTAAAGATATAAATATGTGAATAGTAATATCAAAAGTAAGTTTTCAAAATAACTTTTTAAAAAGTTGTGAAAAATTCACTGTCCACTCCCACTTTCATAAGTCTTAATAATAGTATTGCCGTCTATAGATATTCTTGCTCACCATAGAGCTTGGTAACATTGACCAAAATACTTCAAGTCTATTTGTCATTATTAGGTGTGCATGGTGATCACTATTATAGAAAACTGCAGATTATCAAAGTGTTTTTAACTAAAATTCCGGAGCCGTATGAACGATCACAGATTCTAAACTGTTCAGATACATATATGGGTAATGTCTGATAATTATATCAGTTAAGGCAGTGCTATCTTGTCGCATGTAAGTATCGCCCCTAGCCAACTAAGTATTTGTCATGAATAATAAAAAACCCATAGTTATTAAAAAAACAGCAAGGGAAATTTCAGAAGAATTTGTGATGAATCTGAAGAAGTATTTTGCGGTTTCTCTCACCCTCATTCTAATTATTGGCATGCTGTTTGGGTTTGTCGTTCTATATTGGTGACCTCGAGGCCAAAGGAGATCTGAATAACTATAATAAAGCACGGTTAGCTACGCTGGAAAAAGTTAACATAATATAAAATTCACCAGCCGCGATCTCTCCGTCACGCCAAGAGTATAGAAGATGTGATAAGGGGCGTTCCTATTTCAACGGAAATATTAACACTAGGTAAAATTATTATAAATCAGACTCGGCAGCCACCAGAATTATCCCCAAAGCGTTTGCAGCATGTATCACATTTCGATAGATCCAGCTTCGATAAACTCTTGGTCCAAAGCTGGTAGCGGTTGCTTTTGAATAGCCGCTTCGAATGCCTTAAGCCTTTTGTGGATGGATATAAGTTCAATAATTGTCGTCCAAGAGAACACCAAGAATTGGAAAGATGACGCGACCTGACCAAAAGCGCGCAAGATTTGGTTCATTATTCCAAGTGTTATCTTTCCGGACACAATTGTGGGTATAAGAATTATATACGCAATTACATTGTCCGCTTGGAAGTACATATACCGGAACAGATTAAAGTAGGTGTAGTGCACATAAATTCTGAAATAGTTTTTTCGGACATTTTTAAACAGCTGATCAAGTGTGGGTGGGCTAGCCATTTCAGCACTCTCCTCGCCAAGCACAAGTTCTTTGCGAAAGGCAGCTTCGACCCTCTGGTTTTTAAATTCAAGGCCAGGTAGTTTTATGCCTGCAATAAAGAGCATACCAGTTCCAAAAAGTGACCAAACAATTGAAATCATGACCAAAGGATAAGGGATTGCTCCCAGTATTGGGATGCTTTCGACATGGATCGACAGCGCTGCGAGTACGGGCAAAAACGCAATTAACGTCATAATGGAATCAACAAAAGCGACCCCTAACCCTTCCATGATCGCAGCAAAACGCATTGTATCTTCCTGAATACGCTGCGATGCCCCCTCTATATGCCGCACTTCTGACCACCTTTTTACATAATGATCATTCATAGCGTTCCGCCATCTGAAGATATAATGCGAGGTGAAAAACCTATTCGCTATTATAAAACCTATATAGGGGAACGCGATTGTACAGAACAAAATTAGATGGCCGTACAAAGTAAATGCTGTCACTTCGTCCGTTCCGGCCAATCCTTTTTGGATATCATCATAAAAAGGGCCGTACCAAGCATTGATAACAACTGAGACCTGAACAGAGGCATAAGACAGCAAGACCAACAAAGCTGACCCTAAAATAGACCAAATCTGCCATTGATGGGGATTGTAATATCTCCAAAATCCGAAAAATATGAACGTTCCAATGATATAATAAAGATCAAACCAGAGGAATTCTGGAGTGATAAAATGCCCTAACCCAATTACCGGCCCTAAGCCGCCTTCGGTAAGGTTAAAACCGACCAGCAGACCCAGATCATACCCTACCACGTACCACCCGGCGATCAGACACCCTACCCAAATGAGCAAAGAAGAGAAAAATAGATTTGGTTTTGGGAAGAAAGATTCAAACATAATCAGTGGTCCACTTAGGCTGGGATATATTTACACAAGTACTGGATGTAATTCACTTCGCACATTTTTCCAATATGTTTGGTGCTATTTTAACAAGATTATCTTCCATAAATATTTTGTTAGCACTCTTATGACCGTGCTGCTTTCCTCTTCTCATTCTGTGGTATATCATTCACCAATTATCCTAAGCTGGGATCAAAAACATGATACTTTACGGAATACCGACCTGCGACACTTGTAAAAAAGCACGCAAAACATTAGAGGCAGCTGGCTATGATGTGATCTTTCGCGATGTCCGCAGCCAGCCACTCTCTGAAGAGGAGTGGGCGGTGTTACTGACCGAATTCGGTTCTAACCTAGTAAATCAACAATCGACCACTTATCGAGGCCTTTCGATGTGGCTGCGAGAGTCCGAGGCAGATGCACAATTGGTTGCACACCCTACGCTAATGAAGAGGCCCATCTTACAAGACGGCGATAGATTAACATTGGGGTGGAAGGAGGACGTCCAATCTTTTTGGCTGCCCTTATAGCCAAATGTGGCTGTCTTGGATCTATTCAGTAAATAGAGTTTGTATTCAGACATCTATTGCCCATCTTAACTTTATTAGCGGCACCACTGTATGGCCTCATACCTTGACATCAATACCTTTATTTCCCCGCGCGGTATGCTATGGGATTGATGGTTTTTAAATCCGTTATCATACGCTGTACCAGACCCATAATTCACGGAATGGAAGGGACCGAAGCGCTGCAAGTGAACTTTTATCGCGGACTTGTTCTTAGTGTGACCATTTTCAGAGTTATGCTTTGACTTTTCGGGTCCCAAGCACCAAAAAAATTGTGGACGTCGGGAAACCTGGTATTCTGGCTGGTTGCTTTTTAGCTGCCGCATGTCTGTGCCTATTGCAAGCCACCACCAACACACCAGTTGCCGCAACATTATTTATATGCAGCTCAATCCCATTTATAACCACTGCACTTGCCTCAATCATTTTGAAAGAAACCCCCTCAAAGTCGACAATAGCTAGGATGTTTATTGCGGCATTCGGGATCGGCGTTATGATAATGGCTGGCTTGGGAGCTGACTCTTTTTATGGAACCATCATGGCCTTGTTAACGGCGAGTGTTTTTCTGCGCTTGCAATTATCCTACGTCGTAGTCGAAATATTAAATGATCCCTGCTCTTTTGATTTCAGTTATAATTATCAGTCTGTTAATCCTTAACTGTCTTTAAGGCAACCTCGGTATTTCATTACCAGACTTGCTACGATGTATTTTGCTTGGCAGCTTTGTCTCAGCTGTTCCAAATGCGCTTTTCGTTGCAACATCGCGATATTTAATCGCTGCAGAACTCACACTTTTTATGTTGTTACAATTTGCCCTTAGTCCCATTTTTTTGGCTCTTTATAAACAAAGTACCAGCCCAAGCCACTCTCATCGGTGAAGTATTGATGATCATTTCCGTTGTAGTGCATTTTTGGTTTTAAATGCGCCACAGCAAAAAACCTTAAGGTGCTATTATTCTGAAAATGCAGATTGCTTAAAACTCGTATATCATCAAAATCTGAATAGTTTTTACAAATATATATGAACCTGATTACAATATCAGCGACCAAAGGCTTAGATTGATATTTAAACATATAAAGAACGTTTTGCCAGAGTGGATAGATTGTAACGGCCACATGCAAGATGCGTATTATGGCCTTATTTTCAGCAAAGCCGTTGATGCCTTACAAGATGATCTTGGGTTTGATCAGGCCTACCGTCAAAAACGGGCTGCCCGATCTACCTTGTAGAAGAACACAAATTCTTTTTAAGCGAGTTAACAGAAGGGGTACAGCTTAATATTAAAATTCGTGTTCCGGATATGAGCAAAAGTTATACCATATCTATGCCCTTATGGTAAGCGAGGGGCGTGATGTCTGAATCTCTGAAATGGTGCAACTGCATGTTCGTCAAAAACCAACACCCAAAGGTGTTGCTATTCCATTGGGCATCAGACATCGACTTAGGACGTATGTTGTGGACCCGCAAAATCAGTCCGAGCTTAAGCACCGCGCCCGTGCAATGTCTTTGTAAAATCGGGAGAAACGTGACAAACTCAGGATCCTTCGGTAAGGTGTACCCCTCAGAGCCAAGCAACTTTTTCACCCTATATCAACTCAAGACTGAACCGTTCGGAAATTCATGATCATCTAAAGATTGTGGCTTCATTTCAATGCTGTAGCTAAGCGCTCGGGGCGGCATGTAACGCCCGTTTCTCATTAACACAGGCTCATAGAAATGTTCATGCAGATGATCCACATATTCCACAACATTATCTTCCATCATACCCGAAATGCAGATGTAGTCGATCATTGCGAGATGTTGTACATATTCGCAGAGCCCCACGCCCCCGGCATGCGGACGCACTTTGATATTGAACTTTGTAGCCATGAGTAAAACTGCGATGACGTCACTGACGCCGACCATTCCACAACTATCTATCTGACAAAACTCGATTGCATCCGCCTGCATGAACTGCTTGAAAATAAATCTGTTTTGGCAAGCCTCACCTGTCGCAACGCCAATAAGAGCAACCGCACGGGCAATATTTGCGTGCCCCAGAGTATCGTCCGAGTTAGTCGGCTCCTCAATCCACCAAGAATAAACCTCTGTGAAACCTTGCATGTTTCAATTTAGCAAAAAATCTCTTTCCCGGCCTGCGACGCCCTGAACCGCCCTCAGACAGTTGATCACGGAATCGCCGGTTCATACCGATCAGGCAACCTGTAAATAGTTTATTAAAAGGTTGATATTTGACTATAATTTCTAAATCGAAAAACTGGAAAATTTAGAATCTGTCAGCGAGCCAAGCACTGCGCCCCTGATAAATGTTTTACTCCAACACATTTTTCATGAGTAATAGGCATCTTATCTCGCTAATTGCCATATGTTAAGGTCTTGCCAGATAAAAAAGATTTGAAGGTACCAGCACCTGCAAATAGCCACTTTGATATGGCAAAATAGCTTATGTTTAGGCTATAGAAAAAGGTCATGACTGGATTTGATACTCCATACGCGCGTGCCTTAAACGATATATAACATGGATACCCAACAACTTGCCGACGTAATCTTTAAAGACAGCTGGTGGACGATCCAGTGCATCAGGCAATCCTAATGAACGATGCGCGAAAACAATTCACAATCTTTGACAAGAGTTTAAGGGCCAATGGCGGCTTTGATGTAATAGACATCAATGGACCTGCTTTGCCGTGTGTAGGTTAAGAGCTGCATACGACAACACGGCTCATTTACTCATATAGCCTAGGAATGGCGATTGAGCACCCACAGAGTGAGCGTATGATTGAAGCCGGCATTCGTATCTCTGGAATAAGCATCGCGATCAACAACACGGAGGGTTTTTCCGGTCCGTTGATGAGATGAATATATTAGACACCGTAAAACTTGCGTGTGGTCATGTCTTTGTCATGCTTGCCGCGTCGAGTGCCAAGCTCGCAAGCCACCCTGACGCCGACCATCTCCTTACATAGGTCACCGACATACTCGATAAACACTACTGGGAAGACCAAGTCAGTCTATATCGCGATAAGTTCACCCATAACTGGTAACCAATTTCAACCTATCGCGGCATGAACGCAAACATGCATGCAGCCGAGTCGATGCTCGGCGCATTTGAAGCGACGGGAGAAACCTTGTGGCTGGATCGTGCTGGGCGCATCCTAGATTTCCTCACAAACCAGATCGTTCCAAAACATGAATGGCGG
Organism: Paracoccaceae bacterium; assembly: GCA_029247845.1. GTDB lineage: Bacteria > Pseudomonadota > Alphaproteobacteria > Rhodobacterales > Rhodobacteraceae > LFER01. The sequence goes on from JAQWKM010000090.1 coordinate 20,168, forward strand.
CTTCCAGAGGATTGGCAAGTTAATCCAGATTATTCTGGTAATCCAATGTTTCGAACTATGAGGTGCACACCGGGGCATTCCATTGAACTCTCGGCTTATTCTTCAGCATTACGATCTGTCAGGTCACGGTGATGCCACGGCGCTTACTCGGGCAAGTCCTTTGGTCATACAAGCTTTCAATGATGCCTGGCTTTCCAATAGCGGTCTCGCCTATACAACGCGGCAAGATGACAACGTTGATATTGCAGATCGCTATTGGTGGCCCATGACTGAGGCGATCGGAGTTTTTGCCGACCTGCAAAAGCTTTATAAAAATCCAGAATTTGAAAGCCTATACCGACAGACCTCGGCCTTCGCACACTCGCAGCTAATCTACCACGTAAATGGCGGTTGGTTTCGCGAGCTTGATATTAGTGGACAACCCTTGTCAAAACAATTTTTGGGTAAACCTGATATATACCACTCGGTGCAGGCGACCCTCTTTCCCTTGGTGCCAAAATTTGTAACCGCATAACGCAACTCTTAGGGATCTTATAATCTAACTTTTGTTATAGTAAAACACTATCATATTCCAGCTTTGAAGTGCTCACACCCATCGAAATCCATAGATTACAATTGTGTTTGGAGATATTTTTTTTGAAGAAAACAAAATTAATGCAATGTAGCTTTTCAATGGCTTCTCGGTTGCTTCTATATTTTTAATAAGTTTATAAACAAAGATCATATTTCCAAACGCTTTATAAAGTGTAGATCTTGACGCCGTGGCTCGGCAAGTGATGCAAAAGGCCGCAATTATGCTAAGCGTTAGATATATTTAAATTCACCAAAAATTGGCTGTCAGATGAAAGTTGCATTCTTGATATGATGAAGGTTATGGTTCGGGATGAATGAAAATGATATGCCTCGCTTTGCAGCTCGTCTCAATGCTTTCAAAATTGGTTCTGAGGCCTATTGGCCGGGACGGAATTCAATTACTACTGCTGATATTTTAGCGCGTGCAGCCACGGCTGGTTTGAATGCTGCCGATCTTAATTATCCAGATCATTTTGTCGCCGAAAGCCCAATTGAGCTGCTACGCGCATTGAGTGATAACGGAATGATACTTAATGGTATAGCAATGCGATACTATACCGAACGTGGCTACAAACTTGGTGCATTCACTAATCCAGATCCATGTGTCAGGCGCGCCGCGATTGACGAAACAAAACGTGGCTTAGACGTCTTGGCGGAAATGGGCGGTAACCTGATGACGCTTTGGATGGGGCAAGACGGATTTGATTATTCATTTCAGATGGATTACCAGCATGCGTGGTGCAACACAATTGATGCTATGATTGAACTAGCAGAACACAACCCTGCAATCGATATTGCTTTAGAATATAAACCTAATGAGCCGCGGGCGTTTGCGTTGATGCCTGATGCGGCGACAACGCTATTGGCCATCAAGGAGATAGGGCGCGATAATACTGGTGTCACTTTAGATTTTGCTCATGTGCTGTATGCGGATGAAATGCCTGCCTTTGCTGCCGCCTTGATTGCACGACACTCGCGCATCCTAGGGGTGCATTTGAATGATGGTTACGGCAAGTGGGATAACGGATTGATGGTTGGTGCGGTGCATCCGATCCAAACGATCGAATTGCTCATCGAGTTAGAGCGTTCGAACTATGATGGTACTATTTATTTTGACACTTTCCCCGACCATTCTGGCCTCGACCCTGTTGAAGAGGCGCGAACAAATATCGAGGTTTTACAACGGCTGCGTACGACGGCTTCCAAGCTGGTGGATAATGGCGAATTAAGAGCCGCAATTGCACGACAGGACGCGCCCAACGCGATGCGCCTAGTTCAGTCAACAATGCTCGCATGAGCTTGTTAGTAGCAGGCTCACTGCATTTAGATGTCGTATTGTGCGCGCCGTATTTGCCGGGACTTGATGAAACTGTGTCAGGTAGTTCAGTCAACTATGTATTCGGTGGGAAAGGCGGAAATCAGGCTATTTCTGCCGCGCGCATGGGAGCCAACGTGCATTTTGCGGGGCGCGCAGGCAGCGACCATTTTGGAGATATGATCCGCGAAACCCTGACGGCAAGTGGTGTAGAGGTATCACAATTGCAGCGTGATATAGGGCCCAGCGGAATGAGTACTGCTATCGTAGATGCTAATGGTGAATATGGTGCAGTGATCGTTTCAGCAGCCAATCTCAATATTGTGGCAAATGATATAATCATGCCGCAAGGGACATCGCTGGTCATTTTGCAAAATGAGATTCCCCAAGAGGTAAACTTGACGTTGGCCCAAAAGGCCAAGGCGGCTGGATCAGAGGTTTGGCTGAATGCTGCACCGGCGCGCGAGTTGCCAAAGCGCTTAGCTGAAGCGGTTGATTTACTGATTGTGAACCGAGTGGAGGCCGAATTCTACGCAAACTCACGACCTACAAAAAACGTTTTAACAACACTTGGTGAGCGTGGTGTTTACTATAATGGTGTTCAGTATGCGGGATTTCCAGTTGATGTGGTCTCGACCCACGGGGCGGGGGATATGTTCGTTGGTACGCTGGCCGGGCAAGTGGTACGTGGTCAAACTATGGTCGATGCGATCAGGTTTGCGCAGGCAGCCGCCGCTTTGCATGTCTCCTGTCAAGTAGAGCAGCGCAAAGATCTAGGCCCTCAGTCCGTCAAAGCATTTTTAGCAGATCAAGACAGTCTGTAAAATCTGGTAGCAGTGCCACCAAAAATTTCGGCACGCTCAGGCTTGGACAAGCCTTGCATTAAGTCCTGAGCGATGTCGTGCCAATCGCCGTATCCTGCCTGCAGACGGCAAACGGGCCAATCTGATCCCCACATAATACGATTTGCGCCAAAGGCACTCAGAACATGCTCTGCGAAGGGACGTAAGTCGTTTATTGTCCAGCCGTCTCCAGCCTCAGTGATAATTCCAGAAAATTTGCAAAAGCCGCGCGTCTCGTTAGCCAGTCGGGAGATATCATCGGCCCATCGCGAAAAAGCATCCTTACCTGCACGTTGATCATAAATTTGTGGCTTCATGCAGTGATCGTAGACAGTGCGCATCTCAGGGTAATTCGTGACCAGTTTCAACAAATTGGGAAGGTGCATAGGAAAACCAAGTGCATCAAATGTTATGTCCAAATTGATTATAGCGCGAAATGCCCATTGTACGTCCTGGCGGAGCATCCAGTTTACATCTGGAATATCTTGAATCATTGGCCGGACACCAAGAAACTTGGGATGTGCCGCAAACCGTTCCAGAATTGTAAGGTCGCTTGGGTTTTCAAAATTAATCCAGCCTACAACTCCTTTAATGGATGGCGTTGCATCGGCCAATCCTAGCATGTATTCAGTTTCCTGAGCGGTTGGTGCGGCTTGTACTACAACAGTGCCGTCGATGTCATACTTTTCCAAAGTTGGTTTAAGGTCAGATGGGGCATAAGGACGGTTCAAAATAAGGTTATCTCGCGGCATCCAATCGTAATCACCTCGCAGCGGTTGCCAAAAATGTTGGTGTGCGTCAATTTTCAAATTGGATTTCAAGGCGAGGTTCATGTTGGAGCATCCTCGCGCATCAGACCTGCATCCTTCAAATCTAGCCAAAGTGATTTAGGGATATCTGCCTTTGCAGCTTGCAAATTTCCTGCCATTTCGGCCACTCCTTGCCCACCAGGTATCACAGCAACGTGGGCTGGATGCAAAAGCGGAAACTGGAAAGCAGCATCAACCATGCGAACTCCATGACCTGTGCAAACCTCTTCTATCGCGTTCACGCGCTCAATGATTTCTTGGGGAGCGGGACCGTAGTTGTAGAACGATCCAGGCTTTGCTCCTGTGGCTAGGATGCCCGAGTTATACGGACCACCCGTGATAATCCCAATTCCACGAGCCTCACAAAGCGGCAAAAAACTATCAAGCGCTTTTTGCTCTAATAGAGTATAGCGCCCTGCCAGCAGAAAGAGATCAAAATCACCACGCTCGGCTAGGGCTTGGCACACCTCCCACTCATTCACTCCACCGCCAATCGCTTTTATAACCCTTTGATCACGCAAAGAGATCATTGCATCATAACCACGCCCACCAAAGAATTCTTCAACCCGCATATCCGAGGCGACTTTTGACCCATGGGAAAACGCACAAAGGTCATGTACATAAAGAATATCGATCCGATCTACGCCAAGACGTGAAAATGAATGTTCAAAAGAACGCATAACGCCGTCATAGGTGTAGTCAAAATTCTCACGACGTTGTGGCACGTCAAACCATTTACCGACGCCTGCGCGGTGTTCTAGGCTGCAATATTCAATCAGACGGCCAACCTTACTAGATAAAATGTAACTGTCGCGCTGCTTGTCACGCAAAAACGAGTTCAAACGAGTTTCGGACAATCCCAGCCCGTAAAGTGGTGCGGTATCAAAATAGCGTACCCCCCCTTCCCATGATGCATCAAGCGTTGCACGCGCCTCATCATCCGAAATCGCCTTGTATAGGTTACCCAATGGTGCCGTTCCAAAGCCCAATTCAGTAAATGTAAGACCGCCATTTCCAAGCCTGTCCCAGTGCCGTGTTTGTAACCCCATCCCGATCTCCATTAGTCGTGACAATAACTATGCCAATTTTGCTTTGCATGAACAGAATAGCAGATATAACGTTTAGACAAGGGAGAAATAATTATGACCAAGAATTTCAAAAATGTCTTTGGGGAGATCAAACCAGTCATCGCTATGGTTCATATTGGCGCGTTACCCGGATCACCACTTTTTGATCCAGCTTTTGATTTGGTTTCAAGCGCGCGCGCTGATCTGCTAGCTTTGCAAAAAGCAGGCGTTGACGGCTTGATGTTTGGCAATGAAAATGACCGCCCCTATGAGTTCGATGTCGACACAGTCTCAACCGCGACAATGGCGGCGATTATTGGACAGCTTAAATCTGAAATCACCGTGCCGTTCGGCGTCAATGTACTTTGGGATCCTATGGCAAGCATTGCATTGGGTGTGGCTACGGGCGCAGCTTTTGTGCGTGAAATTTTCACCGGCACCTATGCATCTGATATGGGACCTTGGACACCTAATGCCGGACGGGCGATGCGATACCGTGATCGGTTGGGACGCTCTGATATGGCTATGCTTTACAATGTTTGTGCTGAATTTGCACACTCGCTCGATCAACGCTCTCTGCCCGACCGTGCTCGCAGCGCCGTGTTTTCGTCAATCCCAGATGCCGTCCTAGTGTCGGGCCAGATCACCGGTGAGGCAGCGCCCCTATCTGATTTAGAGGCTGTGAAATCCGTGCTGCCTCAAACTGCTGTTATGGCAAATACTGGTGTAAAGCATGAGACCGTGGCAGACGTTTTGGCCATTGCAGACGGCTGCATCGTAGGATCATCTTTAAAGGTTGATGGAGATACGTGGAACAGTATCGACCCAGAGCGGGCTTTGGATTTTATGGACCGCGCGCGCGCGGCACGAAAATGAAAGACCGTATCAAGCGCGATTTAATGGATCTGATGAGGATACCAGGATTGTCTGGGCATGAGGACCGCGTGCGCCGGGATTTACGTAACCGGTTGGATGCAATTGGTGTTGAAAGTAGATCAGATCGTTTGGGTAATCTGGTTGCGCATTTTCCCGGTGATGGGCCACGGGTTATGCTGTTCACACATATGGATCAGCTAGGGTTCATCGTGCGCAAGATCGAGACAGATGGCCTCATCCGTTTGGAGCGGCTTGGGGGAGTACCGGAACGTGCATTGACCGCTCAAGACGTTTTGATTTGCGTTGGTAAAGGTAGGGATGTATCTGGTGTTATTGCCAATAAAAGCCACCACGCAACCACTGCTTTGGAAAAATATCAGGTAACTCCCTATCCCGATCTTTATGTCGATACCGGCCTGTCGAGCGCAGCCGAGGTTGAGGCGGCGGGTATCCTTATTGGTACGCCGGTCGTTTATGCGCCTCAAGCCAAAGCGTTTAGCGATGATTTTATTTGTGGAACCAGTGTTGATGACCGTGCCGGCTGTGCTGTTTTGCTTGAGGTCGCGCGTCTCTTAAAAAACCGGACAAGTGGTCCCCCCATAGATTTAGCTTTCACGGTACTTGAAGAGTTCAACCTTCGCGGTGCCCTGCCGCTAGCTCAGAAGCTGCTACCTGACATTGCGATTCAGCTTGATTTGATGCTTGCAACCGACACGCCGGATATGGGAGCGCGCGGGGAAATGGTGTTAGGTGGCGGTCCAGGGATGAGCCTATATTCCTTCCACGGACGAGGTACACTTAACGGGGTGATTCCACATCCGGCGTTGGTTGATCTGTTTGAGCGAGCCGCTAATGCTGAAAATATTCCTTTACAGCGTAGTGCCCAAGTAGGGATATTGACGGACCTATCGTATGTGCAAATGGTTGGCGAAGGTGTGGCCTCTATCGATATGGGGTTTCCGATGCGGTATTCCCACTCGGCGCGAGAGCTTTGCAATTTGGAGGATTTAGTTTCACTTGCCAGGTTGTTGGAGGCCGCTCTTGGTCATATCGGGCCAAAGTTTTCTTTAAACCGGGATGATTACACTTAATGACATACACACTTGGAATTGATATCGGGACCTATGAGACCAAAGGCGTTTTGGTGGACCAAACTGGTGCGATCCATGCTCAAGCAGCGCGTGGCCACAAAATGCAGGTGCCCAAACCTGGCTGGGCAGAGCACAGTCCTGAGCAAGACTGGTGGGGTGATTTTGTCTTTATTTGCAAAACGCTATTAAGCGAAAGTGGTGTTGATGCATCTCAGATCAAGGCAGTTGCATGCAGTGCGATTGGTCCATGTATGCTTCCGGTGGATGCAAGCGGCAATCCGTTGATGAACGCTGTCTTGTATGGCGTTGATGGACGTGCTGAAGCCGAAGTGCGCGAACTCACAACGCGCATCAGTGAAGAGACAATAATAGCGCGCTGTGGCAATGCGCTGACATCGCAATCTGTTGGGCCGAAAATACTTTGGCTTAAGCGGCAGAGACCTAAAATATATTCAGAAACATCCCATATTTTGAGCTCAACTAGCTTCATTGTCATGCGCCTCACAGGTGAAGTAGTGATTGATCATTATACAGCAGCTAATTTCTCACCACTTTATGATATCACAAAACAGGCATGGGTGGATGATCTGGCTGACGATATTTTGCCACTCAAAAAACTGCCGCGATTGATGTGGTCGGGCGAAATTGCCGGCCACATTACCAAAGAAGCTGGGCAGATGACTGGCCTTGCGTTTGGCACCCCTGTTACCGTGGGCACTATAGACGCTGCTGCAGAAGCACTTTCTGTCGGCACAGATACTTATGGCGATATGATGATGATGTATGGCTCAACTATTTTTATCATTCTAAAAGCTCACTCTATGGTGACTGATCCCCGAATTTGGTATGCACCTTGGTTATTTGAAGGCGAGCATGCATCCATGGCGGGGCTTGCTACTTCCGGTACTCTGACCCATTGGTTTCGGGACCAAATCGCGCGCGATCACTCGGTTCAGGATGCGTTCCCTGCCTTGGCTGAAGAAGCGGCCAAATCGCCGCCTGGCGCCAACGGTCTGTTGATGCTTCCATATTTTTCAGGCGAGCGGACGCCTCTTCATGATGTTAATGCGAAGGGCGCCATGTTCGGATTTAACCTAACCCATACACGTGGAGATATGTACCGCGCGTTAATCGAAGGAATTGCCCACGGCACACGACACGTGACTGATACTTTTGCGGAGCTGGACCAAGCCCCCAGGAGATTACTTTCAGTTGGTGGGGGAACTAAAAATAGTCTTTGGCTGCAAGCAACATCAGATATTACTGGCATTGACCAAATTGTGTGTGAAAAAACAACTGGTGCCAGTTATGGCGACGCATTTTTAGCGGCTATGGCCGTCGGGTTAGCAGATCGAGCAGATATCGCGCTGTGGAACCCTATAGTAAAGACAATAACTGCTCGGCCAAACGCCGTCTATGAAAAAGCACACGGCTTGTTCCGCAGGCTTTACGAACAGACCAAAGATATTGCTTCAGAGCTTACTTAACTGCACCCGCCGCCATGCCCTTAATTATGTACTTCTCAAGCGCGATTGCTACTATCACCAAGGGAAGTATTGCGGCTGAAGATAGTGCCGCCATGGACCACCAGTTGATCCCCTGCGACCCAGTTTGAGACGCAACCATGACTGGCAGTGTCGTGGCATTAGTCGAGGTTAGCAGTGCGGCAAAGAAGTATTCGTTCCAGCACAATACCAGCGATAAGATAAAGGCTGCGACCATACCGGGCAGCGCTATAGGCATCACGATCTGCATGAATGCCCCCCAGATACCAAGGCCGTCTACAAGTGCAGCCTCTTCCAACTCTATTGGTATACCTTGAAACTGATCGCGCATAATCCAGATCACAATTGGCAGAACCATTAAAGTATAAAGCAAAATCAATCCAATGCGGCTGTCAAGCAGTCCCAAAGATTTGTATAAAACAAGGAATGGCAAGGCCAGAACTACAGGTGGCAGGATCATTTGGCTAAGGAAAAAAAACGATATGTCAGAATTTTTCATAAAACCAAACCGGTAGCTGAATCGCGACAGACCGTAAGCGGCGAGTGATCCTAATATAACTGCGAGCAGCGAAGCAGAAATTGAGACCACAGCGCTATTCCAAAAGCGTTTAAAGAATTCCTCTCTGACGGTTGAGACCTCTCCAATCAATCTGGGGGAGAGTCCAATAGATTCCCAACCCTTCCATCTTGGTGTAAAATCCCACCACGGGATCAGGTTGCCCTTCATGACATCAGGGGCCAGTTTGAACGATGTCGTGATGGTCCAGAAAATTGGAAATAGGCAAACCACCGCCCATATTGATAGGGTCATGTAAATTGCGGTACGGCTAGCCCACCATTTGGTTTGGACACGCAGGCCTGCTTCGTGGTCTTTGAAAATCACACTCATGCCGGCCGCTCCATCCATCGGCTTACCAGCTTTAAAAAAAGGGTCACGAAGATCACAATAAGAACCAGATAAACCATTGCGAGCAATGTACCGTAGCCCACGTTTGAGCGGTCTCTGTATTCGCGGAAGATAAAGCTAGTAACACTGTCAGTCGCCCCGCCTGGCCCACCAGAGGTTACGTTGATAATGATATCAGCGAGCTTAAGTTTAAAAATAATCCGGATTACTACGGCTGTGACCGAAACCGGCAACATCAGTGGGAAGATAATTTCCTTAAAGCTTTGCCAGCCAGATGCACCATCAACTTTTGAAGCTTCAAGAACTTCACTCGGCATCGCCTGAAGACCCGCCAAAAGCATTATCATAATAAAGGGAATAAATGTCCAGGCATCCATCGCCATGATCATAAAACGCGCTATTTCCGGATCGCCAAAGAACGTTGGCTCGCCCCCAAGGTCGCGGATAATGCGAGAGATTGGGCCAAAGCGAACCTCAAGCATGGATTTGCCAATCATCCATGACACGGCTACCGGGCTGAGCATTAGAGGCAGCAGGAAAACTACACGGAAAAACTTACGCGCTCTAATTTGCGCATTCAGCAAAAGAGCTAATCCAAATGCAATAACGTATTCCACGCTTACGGCTAGCACATAGTAAACCATATTCGTCAACGCGTTCCAGTAAAAGCTGTCGTTCCACATCTGCACAAGATTATCCCAACCATTGGGCTGTGGCCCGTTTGGCGACGCAAGATTCCAATCGGTAAAGGAGATATAAAGCGCAAAAAGAAGTGGAAAGACAACAAGACTTATCACAAAGAGCGCAGCTGGTAGCACAAAAAGAGTGCGCTTGCCTTTCTCTCCATTCACAATGACCTGTGCAGCACAAAGAGCAGTTGCCCAAAGCATATAAGCGTAGAGAATTGGGCGCCAAGTTTCAAAACCAATGCCAATGCTCCCAGCCTGATAAATGGCCTGCAGTAGGGCAAGCATCACGCAAAACAATGCGGTGCCCCAGACCATTAACTTGCCAAGACGCTTGCGGCTGTCTGAAATATTGTCGGCAGTCACCGTATGTAGAAGGTCACCATCTGTGTTCATATTCGGTCTCTAGCAAGATGAGAGATGTCTGCAATGGGGTTAGTCACGCAACTCTTAAGGATATCCAATTATTAAAAACAGGCGGCGTCCAAGCACCACCTGTTCCAAGTTCATCGCATCACAATCACATGCCAAGCGACGCTTTGTACACAGTAATCTGGCTGTCACGGCCAATCTGGTCGGTGATCTTTTCCCAAGCTGCCGCAATGGCATCTGCTGTTTCTTGCGCGGAGCCATATTGACCAGCATAACCCTTAGCCAACTCGTCTTCCGCCACAGAATAGTATTGAAAAATACCCGGGATGCGTGGTTCGATCGCTGCATTAGGATGGTTGTAGCTGTCTGCGTTAGAACCAAGATAATCCTCAACATATGCGCGGTCGTAACCTGCTTCTTCCCACTCGTCATACTGGAAATGTGAGTTGCGGTAAGGCTGGAACCCTGATGGATAAGCAGAGGCCCAAAGCGAAAGGTCCTTGCCCCCAAGGTGGGCTGCAGCAGACCATGCCGCTTTTTTCTTCTTCTCGTCGCCTTCAACTGTAGCCATGACGTATACGCCCCAGCCAATATACGCCATATTTGGTGCTTCGTTTCTGGTCTCCTCCCAAGCGCCAGCTTTTGCGTTATAGACACGTTCGGAGGCCGGATTTACTCCAAACCCTGCAACATCACCAACAACTGATGTATCGGATGTTCGTGCGTTAGAGCCCACATCGCCCCACCACATTAGCATAGAACCAGTGCCAGCAAGAAACTGTTGGAACGCCGTCGTACCAGGGTCTGCGTTAATTTGGTCGGTGGGGTATGCGCCCGCATCAATCAAATCCATAACGTCTTGGATAGCTTGGACCCAAGCCGGATTATTGACCATCGGCTTCATTGTATCTGGCTCAAACAGCCATGCTGGACTATTTGGATGCTTGGCATAGGCTGATGCGCGATTTTCAAGGAAGTAGAAGCCAAAGCCCCCCCAACCCTTGAGCGGATCAAGATAGCCATGCGCTGGAAGTCCAGTAAGGGGGTCTTCTTTACCAATTAGGTCCTTAGACACTTCGTTAATCTCTTGCCAAGTCGTGGGAACATCGCGCCCAGTAACTGAGCCTTCGCCGAAGTAATCTTTGCGGTAAGCGAACGTATGGCAATCGCCATCAATTGAGACACGATATGTTTTTCCACCCCATGTACCAACTGGAGCTTTTAGGTAATCCACATAGTCATCCATATCGATCTGTTCTTTGACCCATTGAGGCATTTCTGAGGCCATACCCTTGCCAAGAACATCTCCCTCGAAAGGAGCTCCCATCTCGATGATATCAAAATCAGCAGTGCCCGTCGCGATTGATTGTTGAAGTCGAGCATTATAATCCGCTTGTGCTAGATCGATCCAATTGATCTTCGCTCCGGTGTACGCCTCCCAAGGCTTCAAGAACCCTCGGAACAGGAAGTTGTGCAGGTTTTGGTTGTTCAATCCCATAAAGGTCAACTCAACCCCTTCAAACTCACCCTCACCGACGTTACCTTTGGTCGCTCCAAGGCACATTTCACCAACTTTTTGCCAATCGCTGTCGGTGGGAGATCCTGCACCAACGCCAGGAATTTTTAGGATTTCAGCCCGAACATTTCCATGCCCGTCTGCCAATGCCGCTTTGGGCATCATCGCAACGGCTCCAATTGCTGCAGAACCTTTTAGAACCTGACGTCGATTCATTTTCTGCGCAGCTTTTATGTAATTATAAAGGTCGACTTTCATGTTAATCCTCCCAAGAATCATCTTAATCGATTATAAGCAAGAAACGGACGAGCGCCGAATTTAAGTAGTTATTTTAGTGCTCTACGCACTGGCAGTCCTTCCGTATCAAAATTATTATGATCCAAAATGACCTAAAGTCAACAAAAGCCATGTGTTGGGCGTGGACAGCGTAAAATGGTTTGGCTAGCATCATAGTCTAGGGAGGCGTCGCACAATGGCAAACGTCAAGATACAAGAAATTCGAAAGTCTTATGGCAACTTGGAGGTGATCCACGGACTGAACATTGAAATTAAGGATGGTGAGTTCGTAGCCCTAGTTGGACCGTCTGGCTGTGGGAAATCCACATTGCTCAGGATGATCGCGGGTTTGGAGCCTATCGACAGCGGGAACATCGCAATTGGCGAGCGTGCAGTGAACAATCTTCCCCCCTCTGAGCGCGACATTGCAATGGTGTTTCAGACTTATGCTTTGTACCCGCATAAAACGGTTGCAGAAAATATGGGCTTTGCGCTTAAGGTCGCAAAAACTAGTAAATCTGAGATTGATCGCCGAGTAAAAGAAGCCGCTGAAATTCTCAGCCTGACAGGGTATTTGGACCGGAAGCCACGCCATTTATCCGGTGGTCAGCGCCAGCGTGTTGCAATGGGCCGCGCGATCGTTCGTGATCCTCAGGTATTCCTGTTTGACGAACCACTATCTAATCTTGACGCCAAGCTGCGCATTCAGATGCGTACTGAAATCAAAGAATTACATCAGCGCTTAAAGACCACGACGGTCTTTGTGACACACGACCAGATTGAAGCAATGACATTGGCAGATAGGATTGTGGTGATGCAGGGGGGGCGCATAGAGCAGATTGGCACACCGCTTGAGCTTTATGATCATCCAGCCAATGAATTCGTCGCAACATTCATCGGTGCGCCATCGATGAACCTGCTTGATGGCATTCTGTCTGACGGTAATGTACGTATTGGGGAGCAATTTTTTGCCGGTCCAAACGGGACTGATAGGGTTAAGCTTGGTGTCAGGCCAGAGCATCTGATTTTGGCTGAAGAAGGCGGTCTGCCTATGCAGGTCAAAGTTGTTGAACCAACCGGGGCAGAAACGATGGTTTATTTGAGTTATGAAGGTCAAGACGTCACGGCTGTATTCCGAGAACGTCATACTTTTGAAAGTGGCCAAACGATCCATCTCAAGCCGGACCGAGACCATCTTCATATATTCGATGCAAAGACCGGTGCGCGAGTTTAAAAATAACATCAGGAGACCTGAATGCTTAGAGGAATAGATCCAATTTTGAATGCTGACGTTCTGTATGCATTGCGCGCGATGGGACATGGCGATGATTTGATCATTGCCGATACAAATTTTCCGTCCGACAGTATTGCACGCGAAACCGTGTTGGGAGATGTCCTGCGGATAGACCGCAGCGCTGCTGAAGTTATCAGGGCTGTTCTTTCGGTTTACCCAATTGACACATTTGTGGATGATGCCGCTGCCAGAATCGAAGTGGTCGGAGAGTCTGACAAGATCCTACCTGTGATGCAGGAGGCTCAAGTCCAAGTGAGTGCAGTAAACGGCCCTAAGTTGATCGGTATCGAACGTTTCGCTTTTTACGACCGTGCAAAGAAAGCCTATGCGGTGATCCAAACTGGTGAGCCACGTTTTTATGGCTGCTTTGCCTTTCGCAAGGGCGTCATTCCGCCGGATCAGGCCTAACCATGGGAAAGGTTGTTGTCCTAGGGGTGTTTGTTGCTGATACCGCTTATCGCGCGGCGCGGATGCCAAATATGGGAGAGACCATCATGGGTACCTCTTTTGCTCTTGGTCCTGGTGGAAAAGGCTCGAATCAGGCTGTTGCCTGTGCCCGTATGGGTGCTGAAACCCATTTGATTACAAAGCTGGGCCAAGACGATTTTGCTAAACTAGCGCTTGGTACTTGGGAGCAGGCAGGGGTTATCCCGCATGTAGAGCAAGTCAGTGACAGTTATACAGGCGCGGCTCACATCTTCATTGAAGACGCCACAGGTGATAACGCTATTATCGTCGCACCAGGGGCAGCAGCATTAATTGATATTGCAGATATCGAGGCCCATGCCGCGTTGATCGCGGACGCAGATGTCTTTGTAACGCAACTTGAGCAGCCGATGGCCGCGGCCATGCGAGGGCTGGAAATTGCACGTGCAGCCGGCGTGACCACAGTACTCAACCCTGCGCCGGCGGCAGTCTTGCCGCACGGCATGCTAGCCCTATGCGATTACGTAACCCCGAATGAAACTGAGTGCGAAGCTTTAACTGGTATTGCCGTGCAGACACAGACACAAGCAAAACAAGCGTGTAACGCTTTGCGCGATCTTGGCGTTGGAACCCCGATAATTACCATGGGAGACCAAGGGGCATTTTTATATGGTCACGGGCTTGTGCCAGCGGTGGGCGCAGGTGCCGTTATTGAGACAACTGGTGCGGGAGACGCATTTAACGGTGGTTTTGCTGCAGTTTTGGCTGAAAAAAAATCTTCTTTAGAGGCTGCACGCTATGGATGTGCAACAGCAGGTATCTCCGTAACGAAAGCCGGAACAGCACCCGCAATGCCTAGTAGAGACATGGTAGACGCTTTGATCAGATTGATCTAAATCAACAGTATTGGAAATGGTACTGATTCTAACAAGCTCAATGCAAACTAAAGGAATGGCCAACAGGATTTAAGCTTCACGGAATAAGTCGGCCAATCCCATTGGCCAAAACACAGAACCGCTATAAGTTGCTCTTTTCGGAGACTTCCCATAAAAAAATAGGCAACATTCCCCATGTGATAAGACACATTAAAGATCACTCGATTTCTAGTATCCTTCAATAGGTATCTATCAGAAATGTTGTTCTGTCTGGGTTGATTCTGTTGCGGGGGAATAGCGAGGCAGACTATACCGTTTAATCACACGCGTCCGTAAAATGGTCAAAATACTCCTCTCGCGTATCGGACTTTGGAAGCGAATAAGCATTTAATTAATTCTATCTCTATATATTCAAATGAACATTATTCTCTTTAAAAATTTTGATTTGCCACGAAATTGGCTGATTTAAGCGGAAAATCTATTGCTTTCCAGTTGATTATGAGCATAAAATAAAATAAAGAACAAAAAAAAGGTTCATTTAAAGATAGACGTTAAAATGGCATTTAATGATCGTCAGGAAGAAATCCTTAAGTCACTTTACCAGTTTGGAGCAGTTGAAGTCGAAGCGCTCTCACTTCAGTGGAGTGTTACAACGCAAACCGTTCGCAGAGATTTGGCAGAACTTTGCGGCTCTGGTTTGGCGCTTAGGACGCATGGTGGTGCTAAGCGTATGAACACGAAAGCTGTGGTTGCATATGCAGATCGCAGACTGAAACACACTTTGGCAAAAAGATGTATTGCCGAAGCTGTTTCAAATCTTATTCCTAATGGCGCGTCACTTACCTTAAATATTGGAACAACCACCGAGATGGTTGCAGAAGCTCTGCGGTTACACGACGACCTGACGGTTATATCAAACAACATAAATATCGTTCAAATTCTGAGAGCCTCAAGGCTTAAATCTCTTGTTCTGATTGGGGGTGAAGTACGTCTCTCCGACGGTGCCGTTATTGGAGAAGATGCAATTAAAGCTATTTCAAACTTCAAGGTAGATTTCGCAATCATTGGTGCTTCCTCTATCGAGCCAGACGGCTCAGTCTTGGACTTTGACCAACGTGAAGTCGCCGTTTCCAGGGCCATTTTAGAAAATGCGCGACATAAGATACTTGTCGCCGATGTTTCAAAATTTGACGTTTGCGCTCATGTCAAAATCTGTGACGCAAAAGATCTCGATTACGTCATATTAAATTCACCTGCCCCACCAAGCTTTGAGGCCGTATTACAAGAGAATTCCACCAAACTTATTATTGCAGACGAGAAAAATGTCAGTTCAAACTAATAATGTAGATATTTTCATCATCGGCGGCGGTATAAATGGCTGTGGTATTGCACGGGACGCCGCTGGTCGGGGTTATAAAGTGGTCTTGGCTGAGATGAACGATCTGGCATCTGCAACGTCCTCTGCCTCGACAAAGCTATTCCACGGTGGTCTTAGATATCTGGAATTTTTTGAATTTCGGCTAGTTCGAGAGGCACTCATCGAGAGAGAGATTTTACTCAGAGCGATGCCACATATTTCTTGGCCGATGCGATTTGTTTTGCCATTGCATAACCAGATGCGCTTTGTGAGTGATACGCCAACATCAAAAATTTTGTCATTCTTTATGCCTTGGATGAAGGGTCGGCGCCCGGCTTGGCTCATTCGGTTTGGGCTTTTTCTCTATGATAATTTAGGGGGCCGAGAAATTTTACCAGGAACAAAGACACTTAAGCTTCGCTCTTGCGACGAAGGCGCACCTCTTGTGTCAAAATTTGAAAAAGCCTTTGAATATTCTGACTGTTGGGTTGAAGATTCCCGACTTGTTATTTTGAATGCGCGTGATGCCCATGCCAAAGGCGCCACTATTCATGTGCAAAGTAAGGTCATCTCAGCTACTTTCACGAGCGGCTTGTGGCATGTCGTAACGCAAAACTCTGACGGATTTGAACAGACGACAACTGCTAAAATGATCATAAATGCAGGGGGACCTTGGGTTGAAGACATCATTCGAAACACTGTTCGTCTGAATTCGACGGAGGGTGTCAGGCTCGTCCGTGGCAGTCACATCGTAACTAAGAAGTTATATGACCACGACAAATGCTATTTATTCCAAGGGGCAGACGGAAGAATAGTTTTCTCGATACCTTATGAGGATGACTTTACTCTGATTGGAACGACAGATGCCGATCATGATGACCCCAGCGTTAAACCCGTCTGCACACGGAAAGAGACGCTATATCTGATCGATTTTGCGAATAAATATTTAATGCGTCCGATCTCTACAGACGATGTAGTATGGACCTACTCTGGCGTGCGTCCACTATACAATGATGGCGCGAGCTCTGCGACGGGCGCAACTAGAGATTATGTCCTAAAAGTAAACCACTCAGCGGGCGGACCTGTATTGAATATCTTTGGTGGAAAGATCACCACATATCGTAAATTGGCAGAGTCCGCATTAGAATTGATAGATGCTGAATTTATGCGTAAGACGAATAAATGGACAGCAAAAGCCCCCATGCCAGGTGGCGACTTTCCGGTAACCGGCGCGAAGAACCTTTGCGATAAACTTGGTAAGAATCTCCCGTTCTTGTCTAAAAAAACGATAAAACGTTTGATCCGGCAATATGGCACTGAAGCAGCGATTATCTTTGGGGGGTGCACTTCATTAGAGGACCTCGGTAAAAACTTTGGCCATGGGATCTTCCAACAGGAATTAGATTGGACAATCGCACATGAATGGGTCACGCAAGCCGATGACTTCCTTTGGAGACGATCAAAACTTGGCCTGCGTCTGCGCGATGAAGAGAAAGACGAGATCAATGCCTATATTACCAAATACAAGGCAGAACAGCGTACAAAGCCCAAAAATCGATTGTGAAACTAGTTATTTTTTATCAACCAACGGGTGGAATTTCTGATCGCATATCAATTCTTTTTGTAGTCATCACTTAAGTTTTAAGCATAAACCTCGACCCCTTCAACCGCACAACTGACTGCGCAAAGCTTGATAAACCACAGCCGTCGCAACGTTTGACAAATTAAGTGATTTGACCAGAGGACTGCGCATTGGCACATGGAAGGTCCGATCCTCCATGCCATCTAAAATCGCAATTGG